>NZ_JBFWIJ010000022.1:0-52201 GCF_050256055.1 Sphaerochaeta sp.
TCCGCCCCGAAGCGATCCTGCCATCCCATCCCAGGAACATGCGCTGTCACCACTCCAGTGCACCGGGTACCTTTGACACCCGATCCAGCCTGCCCTTGCCCAAATCATCGCCTGTCCAGGCCCTTTCACCTGTCTACTGATCTCATAGGCAGCCTTCTGATACAACAACGCATACAGGTTATGGAGCAGCCGATACGGCAAACCATAATAATCGGCATGCTCTTCGATCACCTCACCGAAATCAGTTTTGATTACCGCAACCCCGAGCTTGAGGAGACGGGCAAGCAAATCCTGGTACCACCGCACCGCTTTTGGATTGGTAAAGTCAATGTTTCCATCGAATTCCACTTCACTGAAATTTGATCCCAACACGACATGCTCACTTTTCTCAGCTATATAACGGTTCTTTTGTGCTACCGCATAATGCTTGGTATCTTTTGCAATACAAGGAAGTTGCCAAAGACTTATCTTGATCCCTTGTGCTTCCATTTCTTTCAGATACGATTCGGGCTCCGGGAATCTGGTATGACTGAATTCCCATTCACATTTCCAATCTTTCTCAAACCAACCGGTATCGATATGAATTACATCGCAAGGGAACTTGCCGTCGCGCATCCTTTGCACGACAACCCGGGTCTCATCAGAGGAGAAATAGCTCATCCGGCTCATCCACGTCCCATACGACCAGAAAGGAACATCGGCAGGGAATCCCGTGATCATCCGATAACTGTTGACTATCCGCTCAACCGACCCCCCTCCGATGAAGAACAGATCCAATACGTCATCCTCCACCACCGCTTGGGCGGCACGACTCGAGATATCTGCCAAGGAGAGTCTCACAGAACCGGAAGTCATGATCAGAAGCCCATATCCTGTACTGGAGAGGTAGAAGGGCACGTTTTTATACGCGCGACGGCTGTTCACCCCGAGTCCATCAGTATTTTCCAGAACAAACGTCCTGCCAGAGAGATTCATGGACGCAAAACGTTCGCCGGTGCCGGCAAATTTTTCATTCTGTCCAGCATGTAATGAATATGCCCATCGATGAACAGCAGCATCCCGTTCAACGAACGCCAAACTGAAGGATTCCGATTGTGTAGGGAAAAAATCGTCATATGCTATGAAGGGTACCGACACCTTGCCATCGGCCAGCACCTGTGCATCAAAGGTCTGCGGTGGCTCAGGTTGCAGCGTACTCCATACCTGTATTGGACGTTGCTTGGTATTGATGCGCATTCGCATGTCGTCTTGTGAGTCAAACAATTCCCACCCTGCATCCGTCTTCGTTGCATGAAGCAATTCTCGTTTCAGTGAGGGGTCCCATGCAAACATTGGGTTCTTCTGGTCATCAGGGAGTTGCCCGTTCTTCGAAACCGTCAATCGAACAATGGAGGGGCCATATGCACGTACCACCATATAAGCTTTTTTTACAACTTCGGGAGTTTTTAGGTGAAGAAACAGATTCTTCAGTTCCTGTTGGAAAAAAGGAAGTTCAATGACTGTGCCCGCTTCCGAATCCCGGACTGAACACGGCATGCCGGATCGGTAGATCGACTCCCTCTGTGCCTCCGGGGCATCCTGGTCCAACATATCAAATACAAACCGATTCTTTTGTTTCATACGAGTATTCAACCTTTCTTGCATCGAGATTCAAAGAGACGTCATCCTTTGACCGCACCACCATACGCTCCCATGGTGATCTGCCGTTGAAAAAAAGCAAACAAGAGCAAAGGAACCAGGGAAGCAGACAAAATGGCGGCGGATAAGATGGTATCATCAAGCCCATATTGCCCCTGAAGCATCCCGATGCCCTGGGTAATCGTCCGTAACCCTTCTGTTTGGAGTAACAGCAAAGAGAACGGCAGCTCATTCCACATGGATTGGGTTCCGATGATGATGATGATTACGAGCATGGGCTTTGCTATGGGAACCATGATGTAATACAACATCCGGTATACACCGGTACCATCCAATCGGGCTGACTCGACTATTTCCATGGGCACGGTGGCATAATATGTGGTCATGATATAGGTCCCGAACGGCCCGAAATATGCCACCCAAACCAAGATCAATCCGAGATAATTATTGACCAGATGCAATTTCCGGCAAATTTGGAAAATTTGGATGGAAAGCAACATCTGGGGGAAAATCATGAGAAACAAAACAGCAAGAAACAAAGGAAGGCGGAATGGGAACCGCAATCTTCCAAACGCAAAACCTGCGGTAATGCAAACAAATAGATACAACAGCAACCCGGAAGGGATGAGAAGGCAACTGTTCAAAAAATATTTGAGCATATGCCCTTTCACCCAAACATACGAAAAGTTGCCGAGTGTCGGGGCCTGTGGGAGCAACAACTTGTTGTTTACGTATTCTGAAGCATCTTTCAAGCTGGTGATCAAGATGAAGAACAACGGGTAAAGAGCCAATACGGCAAATATCCCCAGCACCAGATACATGATCGATTTGACGGTTCTTTGGTATCTATTGAACATCTGAATTCTTCCTCATCAGCGCGACCTGAAAGAATGCGATGACTGCACAGACCAGGAACAAAACACTCGCCCAGGCACTCGCATATCCCATGTTGAACGCAATGAAGCCTTCATTATAGATTCCATATTCCAAGGTGAATGTGGCAAAACCAGGACCTCCACGTGAGAAGGTATATATGAAGGAGAATGCACGCGCGAGAATTTCTATAAACGACAGAACCACCCAGAACTCGATGGAAAATCGGATGGAAGGAACGGTGACATTCCAAAAAGTACACCACCAAAGAGCACCATCGATTTTCGCGGCATCATACAATGCCTCATCAATGCTGCTCATCGCTGCCAGAAAGAAGATGCATCCAAAGCCCAGACGCAGCCAGACCCCATACACCAAACCGAGCGTATTGAGCGCCAATTTCGGGTTGCTCAACCAGTCAAGGGCAAGGAAATGCAAGCCCAGACCTGACAGGACATTATTCAACGGACCCAATTTCCTGAACATGATGCTGCAAATCATTCCCATGATTACATACCCGAGAATGTTCGGAATATAGAGGATCGCCCTGAACAACGACCACCCTTTCAAACCTTCCCGCAACACTGCAGAAATAAGGAGGGGGAGCATGACCCCCAGCGGGATGTAGAGCAACAGGGTCAACGTATTCCTGATGGAGGTCCAGAACGTTTCATCCTTGAACATGGCTGTATAATTTTCCAACCCGATGAAGGTCGCCTTCCCCATTCCTTTCCATTTGAAGAAACTAAGGTACACATTGGCAACCACAGGATAAAGGATGAATACCAGCAAGAGCACAAGCAATGGCGCCACAAGCATATACGGTTCCAACAACTCGCTCTTTATTTTGGATGGTTGAGTTCTCACATGCTGCCCCTTGCAAAAGTATGGGTTGCCGGAATACAAATTTCAATTCCAAGCAACCCATCGTATAACCAATTACTTGCTGTTCTGAACGTTATTCAACATCTTTTGGGAAGATTCAATGAACTTGTCGAGACTGATCTCATTGGAGACAAACGCTTGAGCGCAATATCGGTCGAAATTGCCATTCGCATCCTCGTTCAACAAGAGTGTATTGAAATCCAAGACAAACGGCCTCTGCAAGATTTCAGCCACCAAGGGATATCCCAAACTCTTGATGTCAACATTCTTGTTCGGGGACAATGCTCCGGTCATTCCCATCCAAATGGCATTGCCTTCGCCACGAGCGTATCCTTCCACCACCTTCATGGCTGCTTCAGGATTTTTCGACCACTTCATCACACTGTAGCCGATTCCTGCCGGCTGGCCGACCTGCTGGTCCTTGTACTTCGCCTGGGGGAAGTTGATGGTCGGGAAATATCCGACCCCATCCTTTCCCAATGCATCGCCGAACACTTTCCAATGGCATACATCAGAAAGCAAACCAATGAACATGGCGCCCTTTCCAGCAGCAAAATTGTTGGCGGCATCCATGAAATAGGGGGTCGACGTACCCGCGGGATCGATATAGCCTTTCTTGAACAATTCCTGCACAATCTCTGCAGCCCGCTTGAATGCTGCATTGCCTGCAAAATTTTGCTTTCCTGTTCCAAGGTCCTTCACATCGGGACCATAGATGTTAGCAACAAAACACCGGAACAGAAAGTCAATGGAATACGGGCTTCCCTGCAGCCCAGCTACAATAGGTACGATGCCGGCATTTTTCAGCTTCTCGCAAGCTGCCAAGAAGGCATCGAGATCAGTGGGGGCCTTGTCAGGATCCAGACCGGCCTGTTTGAACAATGCCTTGTTGTAATAAATGCCAAAACCTTGGGTCGTCAACGGGACCATGTGAACGGGTTTGGCGGCATCACCACCTGAAGAGCAATATGCCCAGCTGAACTCTGAGATTTCTGATCTCCATGGCTCGATATACTTGTCCAAGGCGATGGTATAGTCATCAAACTCATACGCCTGGACTCCACCATGGAACATTACCACATCAGGGCCTTCTCCTGCTTGTACCGCCGCGCGGACCAATTGGTAATAATTGTCGTTCGGCTGTCCAACATGCTTGATCGTAAGCCCGGGATTGTTCTGCATGATCAGATCATCGATTTTTTTCATTGCAGGTTGCACACCTTGGACATCACCATACTTGAAGTCCCAAATGGTAACCACCGCGTTACCCGCATTCTGCGCTGCACCTGCCTCCTTGGTTCCTGCAGACCAGAGCATCAGGGACGGCAAAACCAAAAGAACGAGACACACAACCTTGATTCGGACTCTCATACATTCCTCCTATTGCACATCAACATGGATGTTGAATGCTTTACTGTTCACGTTCGCCCCCACATCAAGCCAGTATATCCCATCCTCCCATCAGGGCTTGCATTGCATGAAAACGGAAGGGATCCGGCCTATCATGAAAAATGCAATATAAACGCTAAACATTATTTTTATGCATTTTTAATTTAACCGCTTAAATTACTATAGGGGTACTATCTTGTATCTGTCAAGGATAATTCAACACGTTTTAGCCGGAAGCTGAACAGAGCGGATACGGAGGGTCAGCTGCTCTCTCGTTCGACAAGCCGGGTCTGAATAATCTCATGGGAAGGCTGGATACGTCTCTTCTCTATGACATCAACCAACAATTCAGCTGCTTTCGATCCTATCTCGTATGCTCCCATATCCAAACTTGTAATGGCAGGGGAATGAATACGGGTAATCATGGTATTGCCGGCACTTACCACGGCAACCCGGGAAGGCACCTGGAGGTTGTTCTCCTTCAGAGCCCGGAGAACACCAACGGCAATGGTATCGTTGAAAGTGACGACAGCGGTAAAATCGGGGATATCCTTGATGGTTTGCATGAAGATACGATACCCTTCTTCCTCCAGCATGGGAACATTGATGATCCATGCATCCGAATACCGTACATTGTTGTCATGATATGCCATCATGTACCCGATCTTACGCTTCTCACTTTGCGTATATTCGATCGATCCGTTGACCAGAATTATTTTCCTATGCCCTTTTTTGATAAGGTAATTCACTATTGCATAGTAACCTGCAGTCACATCAGCATCTACATAGAAGGAATCTTCCCGCTCATTTGGTGTACCGATGACCACATACGGTATGTTCCTTTGCCGAATGTGATTGATATAGACATCATTGATGCGTGGATTCATGATCAAAGCCCCGTCAATCGGCTGCGTCAGGTTCAGATCAGGATGATTTTTTGTCTTTTCATTCAGGTAATCGGCATAGAGGTGTATCTGATACTTCTTGACATGGAGGACATCAAGCACCCCTGCCAGGATATTATTGAAAAAATAATCCTCACGGATATTCTGCGAAGGGGAAGCATACAGGCCTACTGTCCACGTCTTGTTGCTTGCCAGATTCCGGGCGGTAATACTTGGACGGTAATCCAATTCTTCAACAGCCTTCAGAATCTTGTCCGTCACCTCTTGGCTGATTTTTCGTTTCCCAGATAGCGCATAAGAAACGGTTGCCGCAGAAACTCCGACTTTTTGTGCAACTGTCTCAATGGTTACTTTTTTCATATATTCCTTTCAACGAATTGTTAAACGCTTAAATGAGTTTAAGGTGAATAATTCAATTCGTCAACCGGTTTAATTGAAAATTGAGCGGTTCTGATCCCGTTGTATCCGGCAAATCTTGCAAAATCAGCAGTACGGTGCCAGACTGGAACCGATGATCGGCAAGCTTTTGTCGAGAAAACGGGAGGATACACCATGAAATCAATAAAAAGTCTGGTACTTGGCCTTCAGCACATCGGAGTTCCCACGAATTCCATGGAGAAAACCAAAGCTTTTTACACAGCATTAGGGTTTGAAGTCCTGTATGCCACGGAACACAATAAGGAAAAAGTCACGTTTCTCAAACTGGGGAATGTGGTGATTGAGACGTATGAGAACAACCAGGCGAACATGCAGCATGGGGCGATCGACCACGTTGCCCTCAATGTAAGCGATATTGATGCCGTCTTTGCATTGGTACGGGACCTCGGCTACCCTGAACTTGAGAACGGCATCCAATCACTTCCCTTCTTTGCGCATGGAGTCAAGTTCTTCACCATAGAAGGTCCGAACAAGGAAAAAATCGAGTTCTCACAATATCTTTGATCTGCGTATCAGCATTTCCTGATCGGATGCCTGATAACTGTCTTTTGCTGTGTACCGGCAACTTTGCGAGGATCGGATAGGTAGATCTCATGATGCCTGCGTGTCTGAGTAAAATCCAAAGTATACTGTTCTGCATCCATGAATGCATGCATGATCGCTACTGTCTCGGGTTCCGTATCAAACGGGCCGATGTGCATGGCCTGTACGCATAGTCCTTCCTCGAACTGCAGCAATTCTACTTCTGAGCAATCGAGTTTTTTCTTGCGCAGCACTTCCGTCTTCGCCCACGCTACATCCTCTTGCCGGATAAACTCTGGAAGTCTGATCAGCGAGATGAACGAAAGCAGGTTCTTCTTTTGGTAATCCATCCCGGCAATACCATCCTGCCACCAGAATCCTTCCAGAGGAGGAACCACATACTCGAAAAATCCTTCGATCGGATGATCACTGCGACCACTCATCTTCAAGGTATAGGCAACGGCATACAACAAGGTGATGCCTCGCTGGTAGGGGCCTCCTTCCTCGTTGGGATCACCGGTTCCCTGAAATGCCAGATACTGCATGGCAGGAACCTTGATGATTTCCGGTTTGCGGGCGGGGAGATAGAATTCCTTGTATGCTTTCTTGAAATCAAAGGCCATACACCCACTCCTTCCTGTACGTCCACAGTAAGCTCAGCATACTCTCATGTATGGAATATCGCAAGCTTTGAAGAACAAATGAAGAAAAAAACGAAACTTCTTTGTGAATCGGAGAAGCAGGGATAGGAATCCCTGCCCCTCCCATGTGTTAGACTTCCAATGGAATGAATGAGAAGGTTGTCACATCGAAGAGCCCCATATCGGTCAGCTTGATCTCAGGGATCACGGCCAAGGACATGAAACACAAGGTCATAATCGGCTCCACATCCGAATTGACATGCAATTGCCGGTAGGCAACCTCATGCAGTTCGGTAAGTTTCGCATCCACCCACTCGCCACTCTGGTCGCTCATGATACCGCCTACCGGCATCGGCATTGCGGCAAGTGTGGATCCTTCCTTTACCAATACCATTCCGCCGTTTTGCTCGATCAAGGTCTCCACCGCATAGGCCATATCATCGTCATCGACACCAACAACGATAATATTGTGCGAATCATGTGCAATGGAGATCGCAATGGCCCCTTCCCTGATCCCATACCCACGCAACAAACCAAGGGCAACATTTCCCGTGGATTGATGACGCTCAACTACAGCCACCTTTACGACATCCAGAGTTGGATCGTACAGAAACCGACCCATTGGATCACGTTTCACCCGTACTTGTCCTTTTGCTGTGACGACACTTCCAGGAAGAATATCGATGGTATGCACCAAATCAGAATGCAGAGCCAACTCCAATTTCTGCTTCGAGAAATCCTTCACATGAAAACTGCCACGCACTGCTTCGATGCTGTGTCGATGCACCGGCAATTGATATACACCATCTTTGGCAGCACATTTTCCCCCGATGTAAACCGACCTTACCTTGAATTCCCCAAGATCCTCAAGCAGGACGATATCCGCTTTCAGTCCGGGCGCGATGGCACCACGATCATACAAATGGAAGCATTCCGCTGCATTCAGGCTAGCCATCTGCAGAGCAACAATCGGGCTGATCCCCCCTTGCACCAGCATCCGCAGATGTTCATCCAGATGGCCTTTCTCAAAGATGGTTTTGGGCTGGCGGTCATCGCTACAGAGCAAGCAACGCTTACTGTTGTATGGGGTTATACCCTTCATAAGCTTGGAAAGCTCATGACAGGCCGAGCCTTCCCGAAGCAGGACATACATGCCCCGTGCAATGCGGTCCTGCATCTCATCAACAGTCGAACACTCATGATCGGTATGAATCAAGGTGGCGGCATAGGCATTCAAATCTTTTCCCGACAATCCAGGACTGTGCCCATCCACCAGCTTGCCTACCGTTCGGGCGAGCAGAAGTTTCTCAAGCGCTCCTTCCTGAGCAGACACTACTCCGGGGAAATCCATGAATTCCCCCACCCCGAGGATGCGATCATCAACGATGGGTTTTCGCATTGCATCTGCGTCAATCCGGGCTCCGGAGTGTTCAAATGGTGTCGCCGGTACACAGGAAGGAATCATGAACCGAATATCCAATGCCGTTTCATTCGCCGCATCCAGCATATATGAAAGCCCGGGGATCCCACAGACATTCACGATCTCATGTGGATCGGCAATGATGGTGGTGGTTCCGTAGGGGACCACCAAACGCCCCATCTCCTCAGGAGTAACGTAGGACGATTCAATATGAATATGGCTGTCGATGAACCCAGGGGCTGCATACAGTCCCTGGGCATCAAACTCCTCGATACCCGAATATGAGCCCAAGCCCGCGATGACACCGTCACAAACGGCAATGTCCGTCTCCGTGATGACGCCGCTGTATACATCAACAACCTTGCACTGCTTGATGACAAGATCAGCAGGAAGACGACCTGCGGCGACATCAACCAATCGTTTCAATTTCTCGGTATCCGTCACAGCAGTTGGACCTCCTCCCCATATTCAATAAATAGTTGATCGATGAGCGCCTGACCGGCACGGGCGATGAACCCGTCCTGATCAAGAGGGCGCAACGGCTTGATCTCCACATCCTTGACATCCCTTCTGCCACGTACCATCACCCGATCCCCAAATTGCTTGATCAAAGCATACCGGGCAGACTCATCGATATAAATTGAATGTTCATCAAGAGGAACATCCTCGTAGGAACGCAAGACACGCACGCATTTAACATCCATACTACTTTCTCCTTAGACGTAGTCGTACCGACGAGGCACATCCATGATTTTTTCATGACTGAGATGAATCGCATAACATACTGCAGCTGCAAGCACATACCCCACGGCATACGGGAAACTCATCGTACCCATTCCCATCACCAAAGCCGGGGAGTGGATGAAACCGAAGAATGCAAGCAGTGCAGCAACCAGAAAACCGAGTGCCGCTTTGTCCAACCGCCGGTCGATGATGAAGGCGACTACAGAAGCCCAGAGAATGCTGGTGATGATGGCCCCACTATGCATGGCGACCACACCTTTCCACACCACACCGTAGTTGATCATAGCCTGGGAAATCTCATCGGTACTGTTCATCGTCATGGTCTCTTCCAGATATATGCCGAATGCTCCCAACGCATCCCGAACATAGGTGAACAGCACATCGGCAACATGGGGGATCAGTGCAATGGCCAATGCAGCCCCATACCGACGCGGGACATCCGTGTATGCCTGGACCAACATCAGCATGGCACACCAAAGGAACGTAATGGAAGCAACAACAGCAGGCATCAAGGAATTCATCAAACCATACAGACCGAAAACCGATGACAACGCGTACAGGATTGCAGAAATCCAGGAATACGCAATCCCGGTCTCACTTTTCTTCAATCCTGCATGCCCCAACCACACGGTATTCGGAACAATGGAACCGAAGAGGGCGGAGATCATGGTGCACACACCGTCAATGATCTGGGTATGTCCTACATTGTATTCATCCCCGGCGGCAATAGCCGACTCCACATTGTCCATGGTTTCTATGAAATTGTAGACCTCAATGGGGATGATGACACTCAAGAAGGGAATGATGTAGCGAAAGCCCTTCAGCACTGCGGTGACGGAAAGAAGAGGAAGCGAAACACCCAAAGTCGAGGTATCCACCTGGACTCGTCCAAGCACCAACGCCCAGACGATACCGAACACCACCGAAACCAGAAGCATTGGAATCCTACGTTTGAATACATACCCTCCGATCAATCCAATGATGGCGATGATCACCACCGGCATACCAAGAATCGGATCATGATACACCTCGAACAAACCAGCCGTAGCCATCCAGACCAAACCGATGCCAGCCACCGTTCCCAGCATGGCTACCCGAGGGATCAAGCGCCGGATAAAGGGGCCTACGAATCCTCCGATCATCTCTATAAACCCGCCAAGGAAACAGGCGGCGGTAGCAGCCATCCAGCAAACTTCAGGGGAGAGCCCGGAATAATGCAAGGGATAGATAACCCCATACAGATAGACGAACATAGCCGGTGTGGAGACCCCTGAAGGGAGGGCGGTCACATCGTGATGCCCTGTTTTCTTCGCCAACCGATACCCTTGCCAAGCATAGGCAAGACAGCCCGCCATCAACCCGACCGATAGCCCGGGCAAGACCCTCCCAAAAATAATGGAATCAGGCCAACCTATACCTTTTAGTGCATAGGCTATAATAATGAAGTTGATTAAGTTCCCAAAATACGAGTACACAACTCCGCCGAGATCTCCCGGCCGGAACAATCCAGAATATCCAAGAGTTCGTTCCATATTTGTCATCCTTTTGTGTGTTCATGAAGAGAAAGAATCGGATTAAAAGTTGCCAAGGCAATACAATCAATCGGACCAATGTCGGTAATCGCATAATCTGGAATTGCCGTGATCGGCAGGAAGAACATGTACATCAAGGGTTCGGGCAAGGTGCATCCAAGTGAACGCGCAGCCGAATCCATCTGTTCTTCCCGATCAGACACCTCCTTCGGATCGAGATCACAGACGATGCCACCCACCGGCAGCGGGAAGAAATCGATTACTTTTCCGTCCTTCACCACCACCTGCCCGCCGCCTTCTGCTATCAAATGATTGACGGCAATCGACATATCGAGGGCATTGGTACCCAGAACAATGAGATTGTTGTCATCAGGAGCCGCAGAAGATGCCATTGCTCCAGCCTTCAATTTCCAACCGGAACAGAAGGCAAGCGACTTGTTCCCATTGATCCCGAATCGCTCCAAAACCGATACCATCGACACATCCTGCTCTCTGTCAGGTTGGACCACGTGGTCCACAACATCGAGCATGACATCTCTTCGCTTACGCACAAAGGGGCCTTTCACATCCATGGAAAGGACTTCTGCCTTCCCATTGGCAATATCTACCCGATATTCAAAATCCTGGGCAGTAGTCATCCTGCACCTAAGAGGACTGGACAAACGGCTGCTCCGTTTTGGGGCTTTGAGTTCATACGTCAGCTTTCCGTCCTGTGCCACCAATGTACCGTTGGCAATTACGGTTTTCACGTTGAACGATGCTGGATCATCAACCAATAGAATGTCGGCGATTCGTCCCGGCGAGATGGAGCCGACAAGATGGTCGATCCGATAGGCTTCCGCACTGTTTATCGTACCCATCTGAATGGCGGTAATCGGATCAATTCCAGCCTCTATCGCAAGTCGTACCAAGTGATCGACATGCCCTTTTTCCACCAGGTCTTTTGCCGTCACATCATCGGTGCAGAAACTCACCCGTCGGGCAAGAGCCGGATTCACCTCAGTGACCGAACGGATGTTTTCCTTGAGAAAATGGGTTACCGAAGATTCTCGGATAACCATATGCATACCTTTGCGCAGTTTTTCCACCACTTCCTCATGATCATAACTTTCATGATCAAGCCTCACTCCGCTGCAAAGATATCCATTCAAATCATTTCCTCTGGCCATCGGGGCGCATCCAAAAATCGGGAGCCGATTCTTGAAGGAAAGAGAAAGAGCGCCAAGCGTATCCTCATCAAGCTCCTGCACTGCTTCCCGGACAGTCTCCCAAACACCAAAACACTGCGGCCACGTCTGCACCTGTGCATGCACGTCTTTCGTGATATTGCAGGCGATTGTTGAGGTAGGAAAGGTATACGGTGTCTTGTACGGTGCACCCCAGAAAACTTTCAGGGGACTCAGTTCGATTTCTTTGAAAATTTCCTGCAACCCTTCCAATCCGGCAACAGAGATGTACTCATCCAAGCCTGAAATCATGCTTGTGGTACCTGAAGGGACAATCGCCTTCGCGAAACTGGTGATACTGAGTTTACTGCACTCGCTGTGAATATGTCCGTCAATGAGTCCGGGAACCAGATAGCGGCCCGAAGCATCAATGATGGCGGTGTCTTCCCCAATATAGGATGACACATCCCCTACTCCAACGATCATGTCTTGATAGATTGCGACATCCGCAGGATAGATTTCCGCGGTCATGACATTGACCAACGTTCCATGTAGGATGACTGTTTGGGCAGGAATTTGTGCACGACCTGCACGGATTACCTGCCTCAAGTTCTCAATTGTTCGTTTCATCGTGAATCCTCCAATCGATCAAAATTCAGATACTCCGGCCTTTCGGCGAACCGGGCTTCCCGTCCCGCAGTACGTATCCAGACGAATAGGGTAAGGTGGAGGTATTACTACAAATCAGGCTTCCCGTCCTGCTCCAACACTTGTGGAATTTTGTGGATTGGCCGCACAAGGTGACATACAGCCACGAACCAGGCCTCCTTACCTGCTTGATACGTTGTGTATTGGATTTGAGAAACAGCGGCTTCATATCAACGACATGGACCAGGCTTCCCGTCCTGCATCTCCGCTGCCACGGAATTATAGATATAGTGTTAGGACGGATTTTGTTATTTGTAAAGGAAAAAATGTGATGCAAACAGCAATTTTCTTCCCCATATCTCCAGTAGAATTCAGATATTTACATCAATTTCATACCTATTTAGGAATATTTTACCACCTATCAATTAATTTGCATATACACGGTGCAACGAACAAACCACCGTCAGTCATCCATCTGATATTCGAACAAGTCCCCCGGTTGACAATCGAGCGCCTTGCAGATTGCTTCCATCGTACTGAGACGAATGGCACTCGCTTTGCCTGTCTTGAGATTTGAGAGATTCGCGATGGTGATGCCAACTGCGCTGGAGAGCTCGGTAAGTGACATTTTTCGGTCGGACAGCACCCTGTCCAGACGGATGATGATACTCATACTCGCCTCCTACACCGTCAGATCTTGCTCGTCCTGAAGCAGTTGTGCATAACGGAACAGGCGGGAAAGGACCAAGAGCAATACTGCATAGATGGCTTGTTCAGGAATCAGCTGAAATGAGAAGGAAACAAGCGGTGTATACGCAACAGGAAGTTGCTCGACAGCCAAAAACCAAAGCCCCTGTTTCAGATATGCAATAACAAGGATTGCAAAGCCCATATCCCGGACCAGAGGGGAAAGATCTGCAACAAATCGGGCATTCGCTTTCACCAATGCCAAAGTACGATACAGGCAGAACAAGAAAAACAAGGCAGACAATCCTATGGCGAGAAAGAGAAGATAATATCCGACAAAGACCATCCATGATACAGCTTCAAGATCCAATTGGAATCGCAAGGCATCAGACATCAGGATGAGCGGCAAGTGTGTACCGCCGCTTTGCAGTGCAACGACTATGCTATAGGTCATGACGACTGCCAACGCAACAGAACCGATGAGCAGGGAAAGAAGGACAATGAGTTTCAACAACTTCAGATACGAGGGAATGGATGCATGCATACTCAGCTCCTATTTATCGTATTACGATTATTTTTTATCGTAATTCGATAAATCTGTCAAGCTGAATACAAAGAACTGAAACATGTGCGCTTCACTTCATTGATCAACACCCGTCCCATTGGCAAGCTTGCATCGAAACACGGTACTCGCCGATGAACTGAACCCCTTCGGAGAGCAGGATGGCCTTCTGGATGGCTGCATGGTCACCGCCCGCCAGACTCCCATCGGATTTGACCACCCGCTGCCAGGGAAGATCATCAGGACACTGATGCATCGCCCAACCTACGGTACGGGCACGCAATGGAGAACCCAGCATACAGGCGATCTGGCCGTAGGAAACGACTTTTCCATACGGTATTTTTGCCACAATTGCATGAACAGCATCAAAAAAGGAATCCATAATTGCTTGTATTTTATGGCTGAAACCATACAAATACAAGAGAAGCACACCCCATTCGACATGTTGCTTCCAACCGCCCCACCATCGGATATGCATTCTCCTGTCTTATGGTAAATCCGATGAGTATTCTTGCATCCGCAGATACCCAACCTGTTTCAATTTACCCCGATGCAGGCCAAATACCGACGAAATGCGTGTACCAGATTGTGGGTTGATTGCATTTTTGCTACACTACCGATATGGCATACAAGAATCTAGAGGCATTCATCGAAGCCCTTGAGGCGGAAGGTGAGCTGGTTCGCATCAAAACGGAAGTGGATCCCTATTTGGAAATCACCGAGATCACCGATCGGGTAAGCAAGGCAGGAGGCCCGGCCCTGCTCTTCGAACAGGTCAAAGGCAGTGCATACCCAGTGCTCATGAATGCCATGGGTTCCTATAAGCGTATGGCGATGGCCCTCGGCTGCAAAACCCTCGAGGAGAAAAAGCAGGAGATCAGTGACCTGATCTCCTGGGCATTCTCCCAGACCCGGGCTCTGGACATTACCTCCATCATGGGAAAACTGTCCTTGGTCCGTTCGTTCTTTCCCCGAACCGTTCGTCGTGCCGCCTGTCAGGAAGTTATCGAACGGGATGTAGATCTGTTCAAGCTTCCGATCCTCACCTGTTGGCCGCAGGACGGAGGACCATTCGTCACCCTCCCGATCGTATTCACCCGCGACCCGGAAACCGGAGCACAGAACGCAGGGATGTACCGCATGCAACGCTACGATGCCACCTCAACCGGCATGCACTGGCACATCCATAAGGACGGTTCGCATTTCTATGCCAAGTACAGGGAGAAAGGGCAGCGGATGCCGGTATCGGTCGCCCTCGGCTGCGACCCTGCCATCACCTATGCAGCAACCGCCCCGCTTCCCGAGGGAGTATACGAAATGCTCTTCGCAGGATTCCTCCGAGGCAAACCCGTCGACATGGTCAGGTGCATCACCAATGACCTGAAAGTCCCCGCCGACGCAGAATTCGTACTGGAAGGATATGTGGACCCGTCCGAGCCGCTTCATCTGGAAGGACCGTTCGGAGACCATACCGGGTATTACTCCCTTACAGACGAGTATCCTGTTTTCCACGTCGAGTGCATCACTCACCGTCAGAAACCGATATACCCGGCAACCGTAGTAGGAAAACCTCCCATGGAGGACTGCTATATGGCCAAGGCCACCGAGCGTCTCTTCTTACCCTTGCTGCAACTCGTCATCCCTGAGATCATCGATCTGGAACTGCCGTTGTCGGGGGTGTTCCATAATTGCGCCATCGTTTCGATCCACAAGCGCTATCCCGGCCAGGTACAGAAAGTATTGGCATCCTTATGGGGAATGGGTCAGATGATGTACACCAAGATGATCATCGTCGTTGATGATACGGTGGATGTGCATGATCTGGAGACGGTGGCATGGAAAGTCTTCAACAACATCGATGGAAGACGGGATATCACATTTTCCGACGGACCACTTGATGCACTCGACCATGCATCACCAAGAAAGCTCTTCGGTACCAGATTGGGTATCGACGCTACAAAGAAAGGGGCCCTGGACGGACACACCCGCCCTTGGCCGGATGACATCGTCATGGACCAGGCAGTCAAAGAAAAGGTAGATGCCATCTGGGACAGCCTTGGCTTGGGATCGGGCAACGCATGACAGACGATTCACCCAAACTGATCCGCATCGGCCAGGCTGTCATGATCCAGCATACCCTTTTCTCCTTGCCCTTTGCGGCCAGCGCCCTGCTGCTGGAAACCCAAGGGGTATTGCCGTATCGGAAAGTATTTTTGATCTTCCTTGCCGTATTCGGAGCACGGAACGGAGCCAATGCACTCAATCGTCTGGTGGATCATCACATTGATGCCAAAAACCAACGAACGGCAAACCGCCATCTCCCGGCAGGAAGATTGCGACGCATCGACCTTTGGATCGTCACCGCAGCATGCCTGCTGCTGCTGTCCGTCAGTGCATTTTTGCTCAACCCGCTATGCTTCGCCCTGCTTCCTGTGGCCTTGGCCATGATCGGCCTCTATTCCTACACCAAGCGCTTTACCTGGCTCTGCCATTACTTTCTGGGAGCCACGGTGGCCATTGCCCCGATGGGAACGCTCTTGGCTCTCAACGGTTTCTTCCGCCTTGATTATTTTTTCATCTACGCGGCGGTGGCGTTGTGGGTCGCCGGTTTTGATATCATCTATGCTTGCCAAGATATCGATTTCGACCGCTCGCAGGGATTACATTCCGTTCCAGCACGGTTCGGATTGCACAAGGCGTTGGTAATCGCTGCGCTCTCCCACCTGGCTGCATGGGGGCTGCTGCTCATCTGGGGTTTCTCGTACCATGTGGGCATTTGGTATTACCTCGGCTGTGGTGCAGTAGCATTGCTGTTGATAGCCGAACATGCATTGGTTTTACCCGGACGCTTGCAACATGTTACGACTGCCGCCTATCATATCAACGAAATCGTAAGTGTATTGTTTCTTTGCTTCACGATTTTGGAGGTATATATCCGATGAAACGCGTCCTTGTGGCAATGACCGGAGCTTCCGGGTCGATGTATGGCATGCGTCTGGTTCAGCGTTTGGTTACGCAGCAAGATGTTGCGGTGCATCTGGTTTTATCCGATTGGGCAAAGGAAGTGATGGACAGCGAATGCACCGTGCACAGCAAAGCCTGGCTTGCCGACTTGCAGCAGAGGGGGGTGACCGTCCATGCACACAACGACCTGGCCGCTTCTCCTTCCAGTGGTTCCTTCCGCCTCCATGCAATGGTGATCATTCCCTGTTCCATGGGTACGCTTGGTGCGATCGCAGCCGGTCTTGCCTCGAATCTGATCGAACGCGCAGCTTCGGTATGCCTGAAGGAGCGCCGCCGTCTCATTCTGGTCGCCCGGGAAAGTCCGCTCAGCTCCATCCATCTGCAGCAGATGCTGACCCTCAGCAACGCCGGGGCGATGATCATGCCCCCCGTTCCCGCCTTTTATACCCACCCTTCCACCATTGAGGATATTGTAGATACCACCATCGACCGGATCCTTGACGCCATCGATCTGGACGATGGGAATGCAAAACGTTGGAGAGATACATGAGAAAATTAGGATTTGCCGTTTTGGCAGTATTGGCTTGCAGCACGATGCTGCTTTTCGCACAACCGGTACAGGAAGAGCAGACGCTTCGCATCGGCATCATGCCCGATGTCGATTCGTTGCCCATCCAGCTTGCCAAACGTGACGGATTATACCAAACAGAAGGAGCGGCGGTAGAGCTGGTACTCTTCCATAGCCCGGTGGAGCGCGACGCCGCCTTTCAGGCAGGGAAACTCGACGGTATGGTCGGAGACACCCTCGGGGCCCTATTCCTCCGGCAGGCAGGATTCGACGGGGTGATCACCTCGATTACCAACGGTCGGTATGGCATCGCGGCAAGTCCCCGGACAACCAGTCGGGACCGTACCTCATTGGTCGGGAAGTCGGTTGCCGTCAGCAGCAATACCATCATTGAATATCTTGCCGACACCTTGCTTTCTCCCACCCAGGTCACCATGATGGCTATTCCCAAAATTCCGGTACGTATGGAGATGCTGCTCAACGGCAGCTTGGATGCAGCTTGTCTTCCCGAGCCGTTCTATGCTCTGGCAGTCTCCCAGGGAGCCGTCCCGATCGCAGACAGCCGGCAGCTTTCAGAAGTTCCCGGAGTCATGATTTTTACCAAGAAAGCCGTCGATTCACAAAAAGCGAATCTCATCGGTTTTTACCGGGCTTATCGCAGTGCATGTAAACGCATCAATGCCGACAGTAATGCCTACAGGGATTTACTGGTGGAAGCAGCCGATGTGCCGCTCGCCATCAAGGACAGCTTCGAGTTTGTACACTATGAAGCACCGCGCCTTCCGCTCGCCTCCTCGGTCGAGGCAGTCCAAGCATGGTTGAAGGACAGGGGTCTGCTCACCACTGACATCAGCTACGAAAGCCTGACGGATGCATCGGTCATCGAGGCCCTGTAATGGTTTCGCTTGAAAACCTGGGATTCAAATACCAGGACACTATGCTCTTCGAGCATTGCGACCACACCTTCAGCGACCACGCAATTCATGCGATCATCGGGCGGTCCGGGTGTGGAAAAACCACACTGCTCTATCTTTTGGCCGCCTTGCTGCAACCGCAACAAGGCAGTGTTTCCTTCGATGGCCGGAACCTGAGCGATCAGGTTCCCGACCGTGCCATCATCCTTCAGGATTTCGGAATGCTTCCCTGGAAACGGGTATACGACAACATCGCCCTTGCGCTGCGACTTCGCCATACACCCGAAACGATCGTACGGCAAAAGACGGAAACGGTTATGGAGGAATTGGGGATCGCATCGTTGCGATCAGCCTTTCCCGCCCGCTTGTCCGGTGGAGAGAAGCAGCGGTGCGCAATCGCCCGCTCCTTGGTCCTTGAACCGAAGTTGCTGCTGATGGATGAGCCTTTCTCGGCATTGGATGCCATGAACCGTGAACAGATGCAGGAACTCCTGCTCGACCTATCCACCCGCCATGCAATGACCTGTCTGTTGGTCACCCACAGCATTGAGGAAGCAGCCTACCTTGCCGATTACATCCATGTCATGGAACGGACGGGAAAAGAGGCGGTACAGTTTCTCCCCGTCATTGAGAATCTGCATGCCAGAAATCCCGAATACCGGCTGAGCGAGGCGTATTTCTCCTGTTGCGTCCAAACCCGGCAATTGCTGGGGAAAGGGGGAAGAGGATGAAGAAAGCCCTGCTGCTGCTCATCGGCCTTTGGTACCTGCTCGCCGTGCTGGTGGCAAAGCCATTTTTGCCCTATCCCCACCTGGTACTCATCCATCTTTTCACCATGTCGATGCAACGTCCGCTTCCCCTGCATTTTCTTATCTCTGCCTTCCGCATCACCGCAGCAACCATCGCCGCCGTCATTCCGGCGGTCATACTCGGGCTGGGATCCGGCAGGAGCCTTCGGATGGACAAACTGGTATCTCCCTTCGCCTATGTATTGTATCCCATACCCAAGGTTGCATTGCTTCCGGTCATCATGTTGTTTCTGGGGTTGGGCAACCTCTCCAAAATCTTCCTGATCTCCCTGATCATCTTCTTCCAACTTTATTTTGTCGTCAGGGATGCAGCAAAGGCGATCGATGCACGCTATCTGGATTCAGTCAGAAGCCTCGGAGCCCATCGGCTCGATCTGTTGCGTCATGTGGTGGTTCCGGCAGTGCTTCCTTCGTTCTTCACCGCACTACGGGTATCGACGGGAACCGCAACGGCGGTTCTGTTCCTTGCAGAAACCTTCGCCACCACCTCAGGATTGGGGTATTTGATCATGGACAGCTGGGCCAGGATGAATTATCTGGATATGTACAGTGCCATGACGGCACTCAGTATCCTGGCTTCCTTGCTGTTCGGCCTGTATTCCTTGCTGGATCGCCTGTTTTGTCCCCAGAACCATCAATGATCCTGCTGGTACCGGAAACAATAGGCCAGGTGATCGTTGATGATGCCTGCAGCCTGCAAGTGTGCATAGACGGTGATGGAACCCAGAAATGAGAATCCACGCTTCTTCAGATCGGCGCTGATCGCATCGGAAAGCTCATTACGGGCGATGATTACGCTGCCTTCGGCATGACCGGGATATTCGAGGGTCTTTCCCTCGGTGAACTGCCAGATATATCGGTCGAAGGATCCGAATTCCTCCTGGATCTTCAGAAACGATCGGGCATTTCTGATGATGGCTTCCACCTTCCTTCGTGATTTGATCATGTGCTCCATGCCAAGGATCGCATCCACGTTCGACTCATCAAAGCCTGCAATTGATGCAACATCAAAATCCGCGAAGGCTTCTTTGAACACCTCCCGTTTTTTGAGAACCGTCAACCAACTCAAACCGCACTGCATCACTTCCAAGGATATGAATTCAAATTGTTTTCGGTCATCATGCAAGGGCGTCCCCCACTCCTGATCATGATACTCGGCCAGCAACGGATTGCTGTCTGCCCATGCACATCGTCTCATCATTCCTCCCCATTCCTATCTGGGTATCACCATAGCATACAAAGATGCAAAGCTGGTGAAAAACCGGAGGCCGCGGGGCAACCCATGGATGTGGTAATTTGCCTCAAATACGGTCGACAAGGGAGAAGGATGAGGAAATAATGGATCCAACCCGTTCTCTTTACGGATTGCAGAACCAGGTGTATCCTATAGGTAGGAGTGGTTGTAGAGCGCAACCACGGTAATCAAAACAAGGCTCATCTCAAGTGCCCCCTTCCTAGGATGGGGGCGTTTTTTTGCAGAAACTCCTGTACAAAATCCCGTGGGTTTGCTTAACTGGATGCGGAGGAACACATGGGGTACTATATTATGAAAATCGGCATCTCAGCCGGTGTCATCGTCATGGTCAGTGAAATCGCAAAACGCAGTTCGTTGTTCGGAGCCCTGGTTGCCTCGTTGCCGCTGACCAGCCTTCTGGCAATACTATGGATGCATTGGGAACGGGTGGAACAACAAAAGATCGCCGACCTCTCCCAGTCGATCTTCTACTTGGTGCTTCCTTCGCTTGCCTTCTTTCTGCTTTTCCCCGCCCTTCTGCAACGCGGCTTATCCTTCTGGACGAGTCTTGGATTATCCACGTGCGCCACAGTCATCTTGTATTTTCTGATGCTCTGGGTTCTGAAAGCCTTCCATATTTCGCTTTAAGGACGCCTTCCAAACCAGAGACGACCAATGCGGCTATGATCAAGAAACCTCCTGCCAAGGTGGAGAAAGCAAGCCGCTCTCCCAAAAACAACAGGGCACTGAGGACGGTGACCAATGGCTCCAAGGTCGAAACCAAGGATGCTTTGGTCGCGCCGATGCGCCCCATCCCGGCAAAAAAGGACCAGAATGCGATAACCGTGGAAAGCAAGGCGATTGCTATTACAGCCGCCACTCCGCTGAGGGTCTTGGGAAGCTGCAACGTTCCCGTAATTGCCGACATCAGACCATATGCGACCGAACTTGAGAGAATGATACTCGCAGAACTGGCCATTGCCGTCTTTTTTCCCACAATCCGGGAACTGATAATGATGTACAGCGAATAGACCAATGCCGCCGTGAGTGCCAGAGCCACCCCTTTCGGTTCTCCCTGCCCGTCGAGTCCGATGACCAGTACACACCCTGAAAGGGCGCAGACCAGTGAGGCAAGCGTACTAAGAGTCGGTCGCTCGCCGGTGAATACCAATGAGAATAACGTCACGAGGGCAGGATAGGTATACAACAGCAAGGATACCAGTGATGCAGAGGCGTACTTGAGCGCAGTAAAATAGCAGAACGATGTTCCGGTATAGCCGAAAAACCCCAAAAGGAACAACACGGGCCAAGTCGGACGGGGAGGCAAAGCGGCATGCCTGGCTGCTGATATAGCCGCCAGGAACAGCCCACCGAGAGAAAACCGAATCAACAACAAGGTTGAGGTATCACAACCGGAAGCATAGGCGATGCGGGCGAAAACCGGCATGAAACCGAAACAGCATGCAGAAAGTGCAGTCAATGCATACCCCACCCAAGTTCCCGAATCGTTCATCCCCCCCTCCTTTGCCCATTGGCCAAGGAGTATCGTGTTCGTCTTCGGTTGTCAAGCCAACGTTCGTCATCTCACCGCAAAGGCAACGGATATTCCAAACCCATTACCTGCAGCCACCGTTTCACCAGCCGCTTCCCTTTCGAGGTATTCCAATCCTTGGCGATGGAAAGATGGCAGACCAGCCCTTCTCCCATCCTACTGTGATGACAAAAACGGCATTCCAAAGGACGATAGGGAAAGTTGAAGATGGTACAGCCACTTTCACCGAGAAAGGTGCAGGAATGTGCGGCTAATATCTGGAGAGCGAAGCTGCCTTCGTTGCCCTTGAATGCCGGCGCAAGGATACCGAAGGAAAAGTCCGGGGAAAACTCCAGCATCATGCGGTCAGCCAGACCTTCTTGCATCGCCAGCCGGGCTTCTTCAACCAACGGCCAACCGGGACGTTGGCAAAAGGAACGGCAGATACGGCAGGAACAGCTTTCCGAGGGAGGAAATCGATGGTACAAAGGATGCTTCAAGACTTCCATGGTTGCTAAGTTTATTCCCTTGATGCATGATTGAACCATAGGGAGAAATCATCATTTCATGGCAGAATCTGATGATGGTGTACGAAGAAAATATGAAGCGCTCACCAACTGTCTTTCCTGCAAGGTGGACGAGCGCGATTATGAGCGCTTGCAACCGCAGCTTGCAAGCCTTCAGGAACTCGCCGGGGTGGAGAATCGTTCAATATCCCTGTATGACATCAATCGGGCGTCCTTTCTGCTGAAGACCGACAAACATCTGGAACTGCTCGGATATGAACCACAGGACATCTCGATTGGGAACTACCATGCCATGATTCATCCACAGGATGTAGTGTTTCTCTATGACGCCGAGCTGAAGATGTATGATTTCCTTGCCAAACGGGATAAGGACAAGAAGGATTACAAACTTGTCTATGACTACCGGGTACGGGCGAAGGACGGCCGGTACATCCGTTTTCTCCATCAGATGGCCATTTTTGCCTGTGACCGGGAGAATCGGGCTTGGATCATGTTGATCGTCTCGGACATTCTCTCCCAATTCCCTGAGAATGAAGAACCCCGAAGGTTCTTGATCAATACCAAGAACCAGAAGGTGTGCCTGTTCAACGAGGAGAACCAGATAGCCGATCATCTGGTGACGGCACGAGAAAAGGAAATTCTTTCATTGATCGCCGGAGGACTGGACAGCCAAAGCATTGCGGACAGACTCTGCCTCAGTCTGCATACGGTCAACAACCATCGACAGAACATCCTGAGAAAGACCAGGACCAAATCCATCGCCCAAGCTGCATATTACCTTCGCTGCATCGGATTGTGCTGAGTCTGATACTGATCCGATATCCCATCTATCCTCGCATTGCATCATATTCTGCCAAACCGATGATGCAATCGATGCAACACTTCGGACACTGCAGCGTTCGGATGTGGGAAGACAGTTCCTATTGACGAACATCGCCGCATGGACCTGCTCGATCAAATCTGTAGGATACTCCATCAGGTGCTTACCTTCCATCCTGCTTCAATCAGGGCATCAAGGCTTTCGTACGTTCCTTCCAGCTCATCGGTTTCATAGTTGAAGACACGATACCGGTTTGCCAAGGCGTCCTCCAAGGTAATATACCCGAAACGACCATCCAGATGATCCAAATAACAGCCTTTGTTCCTTCCGATCAATGATATTGAAAATGCAATGATATCGACACGGCTGATGATCTGCCGTGTGAGTTCCTGCTGGTCTTTTCTCCAAGCTGTATGCATTGCGGCCTCCTGTACAACCGCAGTCTATACCTTTCGCTATGACGTATCGTGTCACACCAAAAAATTCTCTGTATTGTGCATAGACGCAAGCCCTTCCCTTCTGCGGTGATTTACGCGATACTACGCATCAGGAGGCTCGGTTTGCATACACCCCATACCCTCATAACGTGCATCATCAACAAAGGCATGGCTGAAGCAGTCATGGATGTTGCCCGAAAGGCAGGAGCCACCGGGGGGACCATTCTTCCTGCCCGGGGAACGGGCAAGGAGGAGGATGTCAAATTCTTCGGCTATCCCTTGGTGCCCGAGAAGGAAATGCTTCTGATTCTGGTCGGTTCCGATGTGACCGGCAAGGTTCTGGAAGCAATTCGAGCGGTACCTTCCCTGACAGAACCCGGTGCAGGCATCGCCTTCTGCGTGGATGTCCAGCGGTTCATGTCGTTTGGGAAAGAGCCTGATCCTTCGGAAGCTTGAGCAGAAAGGCGAATACCAGACAAATTGCTGAAACCAGGAGAACTCCCATCCCCACCCCGAAGAGGGAACTGAACCACCCCAAAAGCAATGCAATGGCTGCAGCGAACAAGGACTCGGCCTGCGACTCCACCGAGAGTGCAGAAGCCAATGAGGTTTGGTCCATCCGTTCGCTTACGTAGGCGATGCCCATGGGCTTGCGCAGGTTTTCCAAAACATAGATTCCCAGATAGAGGATGACGGCGACAAGCGCCGCTTGCAGATGCAACAACAGTCCGCTGACCAGACCGAGTGCAATGCCCATCACCAAGGTGAGGTTCAACGGCGTGGAAAGGTCATCGAACCGTTGGGCGAAATTGCCGGACTTGCTGGAAGCAAAGGCCGTAGTTGCATACAGGATGGTGTAGACCACCCCGACGATCAAAGCGGTCCGCTTCTGGTCGTCATAGGCAAGCAGGATTGGCAGGCTCAAGGCAAAGGTCTGCAGAATGGGCTGTAGGTAATCCTTGAATGCCTTGTAGTATCCGGTCAACAAAGCTTGGCTCGAGATGGTACGGAACATGGAAAAACTCTTCATGGTCTTGACCAGGGAACGCAGGACATCGGCAAAGGCATCCCGAATCCGTTGGTCGCTCGAATGTCTCGGACCATCGAGATTCTTGGGATAGGAAAGAATGAGAAAGAGGTTGATCACATAGGGGATGATGGTGAACAGGAAGATCGGGGCGAAGGATCCTTGGTAAAAAACCAGAAGGGCTGCGATCAAGGCAGAAACAGCGGATCCCCGTTGGGACCATGCCCGGGTGTGCCCGTAATAATGGGTTTTCTGATTCTCCCAGTTGTTGAGCCTCAAATAATCAAAGATCATCGCCTTGTGGGTTCCGGTTCTGAACGCATCGCCGAATGCGTAGGCAACCATGGCAAACAGCAAGATCGCATATTGGTCCGCGAGGAAGAAAAGCACGAATGACAGGATGTAGGCGAGAAAGGAAAACACCATCGTCATCCTGCGGCCCAGAGTGTCTGCGATGATGCCTGAGGGAATCTCGGTGATGTTGATTAAAATCTCCCGCACAGCATACAGACTCCCGATTTGAAGATAACTGAGTCCTTTATCCAAAAAGACCAGCATCATGAACGGTTCATAGAACCGTAGGTTTTTCAAAAACCCATATGCACAGAATTTGGCATACTGAAGGTTGCGTGTAAAACCGTTCTCTTTCATCTCCCGTTCTCCCTGTTGGGGGTGTATCACGGACGGTGGGGAAAGTCAACGAAGCGGGGGTTTCCCGGTCGAGGAGCGGATGATCAGACGATTCTGATACTCCACCCGGGTGACTGCCCCGGCATCGAGGGTACGACTTTCGGCATTCTCCATTTTCTCGCACAACAGTCGTACCGCACTTTTGCCCCCTTGGATGATGTAGTGCTCCACACTGGTAAGGCTCACCCCATGGAAAGCGGACGGATAGATGTTGTCAAACCCGCAGACACTGTAATCCTCGGGGATGCGGAAGCCGGCGTCCTTGATCGCGTCGATCACTCCGTAGGCAACCATATCATTGATGGCCACCAAGGCGGTGACATCACTTGCTTCCTTGAGGCAACGCTTTGCCAGGTTGTAACCGGTCTGATGTTCGATATCCACGGTATTCATTTCCGTTGAGGAAGAAATTTCCGAGGTGAATAGGGAAAGCTTGGCAGTTTGCCCGAATTGGGCCACTTCGGCTTTCAACCCTTCATACCGTCGAACCCGGGCGCTGTGTTCGCTGTTGAGGCTGGTACAGAGGTACGCAATCTTTCGGTGACCGAGATTCAGGAGATGACGGGCGACCAAGGTCCCTGCGTTGAAGTTGTTCACATCCACAGTATCCAGACCCACTTCATTCTGCTTGTCCCCTACAGCCACCACCGGTACGGTCTTGTTCAATTGCCTGACCAGTTCCGGTTGCTGGGGTATCATGGCAAAGATCACCCCTCCGATCATGGGATCCATGGCGAATTCGCAGATATGCTTTTCTTTCTCAGTGTCCCAATACGTGGTGAAGAGCATGGTTCCCAGACCTCTGAGCGAGGCTTCCTGCTCCATACCTTGGATGATGGTGGCAAAATAGGGATTGATGACCGATGGGCAAACGATCAGGATCATCCTTCGGTCCTGCTTGGCATGCTTGCTTTCATAGCCCAGCTCCCTGCTGGCGATATACACGGCATCGATGGTTTCATCGGAGAATCGGGAAAGGCTCTTGGACGCAAGAATCATCGATACACTGGCTGCTGAGATACCCACTTTGTCCGCTACATCCTGCAGCGTGACTTTTTTCTTTCGCATGGTACACCCTCATGAAAATCGGATAGTTAAATATTAAGCATTGTTAAACATACTTTGCAAGAAAAAACGTTGGAGAAACCCAAAAATATTTCTCAAAATGTGATGTTTCTGTGAAAATTAATTTTGACTTTTGAGAAATCCTCCCGTACACTGCACAAAAAGACGTTGTAGAATCTGATTACTTTCTTGTTAAATATGCTGAAATTTTATTCTACAGTCTCATAAAACATTCAGGAGGAAAGAATGAAAAAAACATTGTGCGTCCTGCTTTTCCTGGCTCTCGTGGCTCTACCGATGTTCGCCCAGGGATCCAAAGAGGAAGCTGCGAACAAGGAAGACTACAAGCTCGTGTTGAAAATGAGCCATGTATTCGCACCCAATGAACAGTTGACCAAGTCCTTGGACATCGTGGTCAAGAAAATCTATGACCGCACCAATGGTGCAATCGAGATCCAGCAGTATCCGCAGAGCCAGCTGGCTGTCTACAAGGACGGCGTCGAGCAGGTTGTCAGAGGTGCAAAGTTCATCTCGGTGGAAGATCCTTCCTACCTTGGCGACTATGTCCCCGACTTCAATGCACTGGTCGGCCCGATGCTCTACAAGAGCTTCGATGAGTATGAGTACATGATCCAGACCGATCTGGTCAAAGGCATGCTCAAGCAGCTGGAAGACAAGTACCGCATCAAGGTGCTGGCGCTCGACTACATCTTCGGCTTCCGCAACCTGAAGACCAACAAGGTGATCACCACCCCCGCCGACCTGAAAGGTATGAAGATCCGTACCCCTGGCAGCCAGCTGTTCATCGATACCATCAATGCAATGGGCGCAACAGCCACCCCGCTCGGGTTCAGCGAAACGCTTTCCGCCGTACAGCAGGGCGTCGTTGATGGCTTGGAAGGCACGATGGATGCATACGGCTCCAATGGCAGTGCAGAGGTCGCCAAGAACATGGCGCTCACCCAGCACTTCCTCGGGACCTGCGGCGTGTACATCAACGCAGATCTTTTCAACTCAATCCCCGCTGAGTACCAGACGATCATCCAAGAGGAGTTCACAGCTGGTGCAAAGCAGATGATCGGAGAGATCACCAACAACTACGAAAAGACCAAGGCAAGACTGGAAGCCCAGGGCAATAAGTTCAACGAAGTTGACAGCGCAGCCTTTGCCAAGACCGTAGAAAGTGTATATGCCAACATGAAGGGAGTAACCCCCGGCATCTACCAGATCCTGCAGGACGAACTGGCAAAAATGCCTCGCTAAGTCCACCTTCGCTTTTCAAGACCGGAGGTTCAGCGTATGCTACGAGCTGACCTTCGGTCTTTCCTCGTTTCCTTCAAGGAGAAAGCCTCGATGCCTCAATCGCTCAAGAAATTCCTTTTCAATTTCGAACTCATCCTTGCCAGTGCCTGCATCATTGTCACCACCGGCTTGGTCATGCTCAACGTCTTCTTCCGGTATTTTCTCAAAACCGGCATCTACTGGTCAGAAGAAGTCGCCACCGCCTGTTTTGTCTGGTCGGTGTTCATCGGTGCTGCCGCCGGATACAAGCACAAAGCCCACGTAGGGGTGGATATGCTGGTGAACCTGTGTCCTCCCCGGATCAAGAAAGTGATCGTCATCATCGTTGATGCAATCCTCTTGCTCATCAACGGTTACATCACGTATATCGCGGTCATCTATATTTCGCTTTCCTATCGGAAACCGACCCCGGTTCTGGGCATGTCAACTGCATACATCAGCTCTTCCATTCTTGTCAGCTTTGCATTGATGACGTGCTATTCCATCTATTTCCTCATTCAGGACACCCGGACGAAATCCCAAGGAGGCAGCCTGTGATCGCATTCCTTCCCGTCATTTTGGTTTTCATCCTGTACTTTTCAAGTATTCCCATCGCCTATGCCCTCTTCGGTTCCTCACTGTTCTATTTTGCAGTCATCGATACCAGTTCACCCGTTGATCTGATTCTCCAGAAATTCGTGACGAGCACCCAATCCTTTCCGCTTCTGGCAATCCCCTTCTTCGTGATGGCAGGTTCGATCATGAACTACGCCGGGATCAGCAAGAAATTGATGCAGTTCGCAGATGTCTTGACCGGGCATATGGCTGGGGGCTTGGCCCAGGTCAATGTATTGTTGAGCATGCTCATGGGCGGTGTTTCCGGCTCGGCGAATGCCGATGCGGCCATGCAGAGCAAAATGCTGGTTCCCGAGATGGAAAAGCGCGGGTACGATCGCGCCTTCTCCACCGCAATCACCGCAGCATCATCGGCGGTCACACCGGTCATTCCTCCTGGTATCAACTTGATCATCTATGCCCTGATCGCCAATGTCTCGGTCGGGCGCACGTTCATGGCCGGGTATCTTCCAGGTATTCTGATGACGCTCAGCCTGATGGTCACTGTTTCCCTTATTTCCAAGAAGCGCGGCTATCTTCCGGTCAGGGAAAAGAGGGCAAGCCCGAAGGAATTGCTGCACCAATCGCTCGACTCCCTGTGGGCATTGCTCTTTCCCTTCGGCATCATTCTAGGATTGCGCATCGGCATGTTCACTCCGTCCGAAGCAGGGGCAGTGGCCGTATTCTACTGCATCATCGTCGGCAAGTTCATTTACAAGGAATTAGGAAAGGAGCATATCATCCCGGTACTGCGGGAAACCATCTTCGGTACCAGCGGTGTGGTACTGATCATCGTTTCTGCCTCGGTGTTCGGCTACTACCTCAACTGGGAGCGAATTCCCCAAGCATTGACGAGTATGCTGCTCGACTTCACCCAGAACAAATATTTGATGCTCATGATCATCAATGTACTGTTCTTGGTAATGGGCATGTTCCTCGAAGGAGGAGCCGCCCTGATCATCCTTGCACCCTTGTTGGTTCCCGTGGTAACCAAATTAGGCGTTGATCCGGTGCATTTCGGATTGATCTGTATCGTGAACATCATGATCGGGGGACTGACTCCTCCGTTCGGCTCGATGATGTTCACGTGTTGCAGCATTACCAAGTGCAGCTTGCAGGATTTCGTACGCGAGGTGATTCCCTTCATTGTCGCCTTGTTGATATCCTTGCTTTTGGTGACGTATATCCCGACCATCAGTCTTATCCTGCCCAATCTCCTCTATGGAGCGGCTTAATATATGAGAGGTAGTAGTACCATGAAGATTTATGCACACCGAGGTTACAGCGGAGCCTATCCGGAGAACACGATGCTCGCGTTCCAAAAAGCTCACAGCGCAGGTTGCGACGGCATCGAGTTGGATGTACAGCTCACCAAGGATGGTGAGGTGGTAATCATCCACGACGAGACGGTCGACCGCACCACGGATTGCACCGGACGTGTCTATGATTACACGCTTGAAGAACTGAAAACGTGCAATGCTGCAGCACATTGGAAGGATGGAAAGACAAAACTTACCATCCCGACCTTCGAAGAATACTGCGCATGGGTTGCGTCCACCGATTTGATCACCAATATTGAACTGAAAACCGGCGTCATCTACTATCCTGAGCTTGAGGCCAAGACCCTTGCGTTTGTAAAACGCTACCACCTTGAACACAGGGTGCTTTTCTCCTCCTTCAATCATCTCAGCCTCTCGGCGATCAAGAAACTCGATGCAGCCATGCCTTGCGGAGCATTGGTTCCCGAGACGGGCTTGGTGAATGCCGGCTATTGCGCTCATTCGTTCGGATTCGAATACTACCACCCCGCTTATTGTACGGTGGACAAGGCGGCAGTCGATGAATGCCACCGCTACCAAGTCGGCATCAACGTCTGGACGGTGAATTCGATGCAGGCCTTGGAAGATTGCTATGCCTGGGGATGTGATGGCATTTTCACCAACTATCCTGAGGTGTGTGTAGCCTACGTGAAAGCGAAGCAACAATAACCTTTCAGAAGCGTCCAAGATCACCCGCAGAATAATACTGTGGGTGATTTTTCATACAATGCCCAAGGTTTTTCATACTCCTCTCCCTATTTGACGGTGGACAACCCTCATAGGCGTAGAGTATATTTTTACATAGATGAGAGTAGTGTCCAAAAAACCACTGTTTATACGATTGGCCCAACCTACTTATGGAGCCTTTTTGCTGAAACGCAACCATATTACGGGTGTGGATCTGCACTATCTATCGCAACTGAAGCCTCCGTATCTGGTTGTCGGAAACCATGCGCATACTCTCGATTCCTTCTTTGTTTCTGCAGCGCTGCCGGTACATGTCCGTTGGGTTGCAGGGGCGTATCTTTTCAAGCTCTTCGGGCTTCGGCCGCTGTTGGAACGCTGGGTCGGGGCCATCAGCAAACAACAGGGACGCAGTGACCTGTTTACCATCAGAGCCATATCTGACGCCTTGAAACAAGGGGATATCGTAGCCCTCTTCCCGGAAGGAACCCGCACCTGGGACGGGGAACCTGTGGGGTTCGACGAAGCGATCGCCAAACTGATCAGGATGTTCAAAGTCCCGGTGGTCGTCCTCAATCTGGAAGGATTCTACGGGCTCAAACCGAGATGGTCCGAAAAACGACGCAAAGGGAACGCCTACCTCCGCTGTCTTCCTCCCCTCTATCCCGACCAGATCAGCCAGATGACCATCTCGCAACTGTATGCAAGATTGCAGCAGGATATTGGATTCTCCTATCGCAAATGGCAGGAACAGAACCATATACCTTACCAGAGCACGCATGCCGCAGAAGGGTTGGAGCAGGTGCTTTATCTGTGTCCCGACTGCCATGGGGTGAGCACCATGAAAACCCAAGGCACAAAGATCACGTGTTCCTCCTGCAATTTCACGATGGAGCTTGACCAGTATGACCGGTTGCACCTTTTACATGGAAAGCATCCATTGGAAGATGTGGCGAACTGGCATGCATGGGAACAATCATACATGACCGGGCCGGAAGGCACCACATTGACGTTCCCCCCTGATGAAGGGGTACTGTTCCAAACCGGCGACTACACCAAGCTCATCGTTCTGGCAAAACGCTTTCGGCTGAGCATGGAAAAAGGGGGTATGCAGGTTACGCTGCCGGACAACACGTTCCAGTATTTCCCCTTCGATGCAATACAATCGATGATCATCAACGCAAAGAACACCGTGGAACTCTATCACAACAATACGTTGTACCGGATACGGATTCAAAAGCGAGGGTCCATTCTCAAATATGTGGAGATGTATCAGGCTAAACGAAAAACACTACAAGGAGGTACTTTATGAACTGGAATTTCTTCTTCCACATCGGCATTATCTCGTTCGCAATCCTCATCGCGGCTCTGCTTCGGGCCCGAATCCGGTTCTTCCAACGCTTTCTGATCCCCGTCTCCATCATCTCTGGCATCCTGCTTCTCCTGTTCTACAACTTCATCGCCCCCCATTGGGGTTTGAGAAATGATTTCCTCGGAGAAATCGTCTACCATCTGCTCAACTTGTCCTTCATTGCCATGTTGCTTCGGGTGACTCCCAAGGAGAAGCAGGACGGTAAAGGGAAACGGACCTTGGCAGCCAATGTGACTGCAGTCATGGGACAGTACGGCCTGCAATGCTTTTTTGGATTGGTCGTGACTGCACTTATAATCCATACCTTCAAACCGGATCTATTTCCTGCGTTCGGCTTCACCCTTCCTTTGGGCTTTGAACTTGGACCAGGCCAGGCATACTCGATTGCCATTCTCTGGGAACCCATGGGATTTCGGGGAGCTTCATCGGTCGGATTAACCATGGCGGCCATCGGATTTTTGATCGGTAGCTTCGGCGGAGTGGTTTTGATCAACCAAGGGCTCAAACGCGGTTGGATAAGCAAGGATCATGCGAACCGCATCAACAACCGCAGCGTCCGTACCGGTTTCTTCAGCCGTCTGGAGACCGAACGGCCGGTCGGTGCCTATCTTTCCACCGATGGGGAAGCCCTTGATTCGTTGACCTATCATGTCGCCTTGATTATGGGAACCTACTTGATCAGCTGGGGATTCCTTACCGGCCTAACCGCTCTACTGGCCCTCATCGGTCCCTTGGGCGTCGAATTGGCCGAAAGCCTGTGGGGGATCAACTTCATCTTCAGTGCATTCTGTGCCATCGCCGTGAAATTGGTCATGCGCAAGTTCAAGGTGGAAACCACCATAGACAATGCAACCTGCAACCGTCTCGGAGGCTTGGCCGTCGATCTGACGGTAGCGTCCTCTCTGGGAGCCATCTCCTTGGTTACCGTCCAGGGATACTGGCTGCCAATCCTCATCCTTACGTTGACCGGTCTGTTCATTACCGTCATCGTACTGCCCTGGTATTGTTCGCGCATCTACGATGACCATCAGTTCTTCAGGATGCTGGTCATCTACGGCACGGCGACCGGAACGCTTCCCACCGGGCTTGCCCTGCTGAGGGTCGTCGACCGCGAATTCGAAACTCCGGTCGCGACCGATTACCTCTATTCGGTGGGTATCGTATTCTTCCTGGCCATTCCGATCATTCTCAGCGTCAACCTTCCAGCGTTCAGCGTGTCCAAGCACAACCCCGCCCTGTTCACCCTGGCAATCCTGATCAGCGGCTTCTATATGCTCGCCTCGTTTGTCAGCTACCTCCTGATCGCGAAGAAACGATCGTTCGCCAAGGCGGGAAGTCTGTTCTACACGGAGTAAGGTCTGACTACGAAGATGGTCTGCAGCAAAAGCGACGGTTGAATAGTATAGAGTGCACGTCGTCGGACCTCGGCTTTCGGGCGGGCTGGTATCGCACACAACCCGGATCTGCAGAATACGGTGAACACCGCTTCACTGAGCAACTCTGCATAGCTATCCACGGTAAAATCCTCGGCCAGCAAGGGGAAGAGCCGCATCGTTTCCAGAGCAAGGGAACGTACCAATACCGGTGTATCGCGAAGATGGAGCAGAATCCAAAGACACGTATTCAGACTTAGGTAGGCAAGACTTTCATCCTCGAATACATCCTCAAAGGTTTCTTCCATGAAGCCTATGATGCCCAGTTGTTCCACTTCCTTTACAAACAGATTGCCGCTGAGGGCATTGAACGTGTTCTCAATCGCATCAGATTCCTGTATGAAGAATAGTCCTGATTCATAGAGATCGTTCGAGAACGACCGTCTCAAGGAAGGAGGAGGAACAGGCCAGTCTGCACGTTCATACACCTTTTCTTGTTCAGGAACAACAAAATCACGCTTTTGCACGGTCTTCTGCAGGCTTTCCATGATTTGTCGGGCTGTTTCCACCCCGATGCCATGCTTCGCAGCAGCTCGCTCAACATCAAAGGTCTTCCCCGTGTTGTACGCTTGTTGGAATTCCTGCATGAAAGCATTGAGCGATTTCATGTCAGCCGGCTCTTCCTGTGGTTTTTCGGGTACGAAGGTGATAGGGAACCAAGGAGCACGATAGCCTTCCTTCTCAAGAAAGAAGACCAAAGCCAGATTGACTGCCTGCTGTGGTTGCAGGGAAGGGAATCCCATCAGAGAGACCAACACGTGAAAGGCTTCCTTGGAAAAGGCTGCCAACATCCAACGATCGCGGAGTTTGAAAACCCGGAGGTTGGCCATGCCGAGCTCCTGCCAAACAGGAGATGATCCAAGCTTCTGCTGCATTGCCGAGGAAGCCTCACGCAGGATGTAGCACGCAACGTCGCCCCGTTTATCTGTATCCCAATATGCAGGATCGAAGGTATACGAGACGGTTTTCACCTCAGCGGTATGCAGCCGCATCTCAGATTGATTGTTCTGTATGGCCGGGATGTTGGAGAGTTGATCCAGTACATACAAGGCCTGGGGGTGGGAATGCAGGACAGCATCCAGGCCGCCGTCGGTAAACTGAGCGGCATCCACCGTTCGGGCGAAGTAGGCGATATCATCCCCAACCAGATGGTTGTAATGCAGCATGCCTGCAGTTTGCAGGCATTCCCCGTTGTCCAAAAGCAGGGCCAGATACGTCACATTCCTTGATTCGCCTCGCTTTTGCATGGTTCTAAGCGCAGGGGAAAGCAGCAAATGATGCTCTTTTGTCACCAGGTCATGAATTTCAAACATATCGTCTGAAAAGGTTTTGGTAATGGTAAAGAACGCATAGAATGCAGGGTGAGAGACCCAGTAGGCAAGTACTTCCTTCGTGGGATCGCCTAACGAGGCCTGCCGCTCGTCGAGAAGGCGTGATAGCATGTTCGGATGGGAAAGGCCGGAATGAAGAAGATATTGTTGAATGATCGTTTCTCGGTAATCATCCCGATCAGGCATCTTCTTACCCAAAAATGAGGACAAGGAGCGCAAGGTTTTTTGGATCTGGGCATCAGAAGCCAAATATGGTTCCAAAAGCTTTGCTATGCTGGCAAATTGGGTGCTGTACAGCGTGGTTCGTGCTTTGAGGTCATGATGAGTATTCATGGATCCATTATGTCATAAAATCCGTATTCGAGCACGTATCGTTCCCTCGAAACTTGCTTTACAACACGCCAAACTTATTCCACAATGAAGAAAAACCCGTTGTAGGATGAAGGTATGAAGATTCGTGTTTGGTTGTTGCTCGTTCTGCTTGTTTCCCCGCTTCTCTCGGCCCAGGTACAGTATCCTCCCCGAATGATCCCCCTCTCCTCGCCTGTCTACGCGCAGGCCGAGCTGCTCTATAGACTGAACGGTCTTGCCCTTCCTTCCGGATCCAAGCCATGGAGCACCGCCGAGGCTGCAGCCATTCTGGATGCGGTTCCAGCTCATACGGCCCATCAAAAGCTTCTGGATGCGACCAAAGCATTGGTCGAAACCAGCCGGCTCAAGGAAAAGTCGCAGGACTTTTCCTACCTGCTTTCCACCACCGTAGATCTGGAGGCCTACACCCATACCAATACCACTGACTTTGTAAACACCTATGACTGGATCTACAGCTATGACGACCGCAGACCTTTGGTACAAGCCAATATGGAGCTTCTTTTCTCCAATCATTTCTACTTTGCCACCGGGGTGGAGGTTGGAACTGCTTCGTATTCGTTGAAAGATAAGGGAAAAACAACGGATTTTACCACCGATATCGGCGCGTTGTTCACCGTAGCGGATGGAATCTCTCAACTTGAAACCGCCTATCGGTACCAGAATGCATTCATCACCAATCTGATCCTGCCTTCCCTGGACAATATGCAGGCCGACTGGCCGAAGGAGGCCCAACTTTCCTTGGGAGGTCCCTGGTGGTATCTTTCGGTGGGACGAAGCCGAATTCGCTGGGGCAACGGAAGTACCGGGAATTTGGTCATCGGTGACCATATCAACGGGCATACCTACTTGATGGGGTCGGTCATCAGCGATGCAGCCAAACTGCAATTCATGTATCTGTTCATGCCGGATCCCTCTGAGTCGGGGGACCAACGCATCTTTCTCGGACACCGGTTGGAAACGCACCCCGTTTCCTGGGCACGCTTCACCGTCACCGAGAATGTCATGTACAAGAATGATTCCCTGCTGCTGCTCTACTTCAACCCCACCTATATCTACCACAATCTGTACGATGGGAGCAGGTTGAACTCCATCGCCAGCATCGAGTTTGATGTTGTCGTCGTTCCCTCGGTTTCCTTGCACGCCCAATTCGCCCTCGACCAATTCCAACTGGCCAATGAGACAGGATCAGAGGCGAATGCAACGGGTATGTTGTTGCAGAGCGCCTACTCCTGGAAACAGGGAGATGGATATTGGACGCTTTTGGGAGAGTATGTCAGTACCGACCCATCCTTCTACCGGCGCAACAACATTGACTTCATGCTTGCCCGGGGACTGAACAACAATTGGCCGCCGGTCATCATCGATTACCTCGGCTACCAATACGGTTCGGACAGCAAGGTATATGCGCTCAAGCTCTCCTACCAATCCCTGAAAGGGTTGCAACTCGACCTGTCCGCCTTGGTCCATCGACAAGGCGCTGTCGACCGGTTCGGACTTCATAATCCTGATGGGAATCAATACAATTCAACGATCAAGGGTCCCTCTCCTTCCGGAGATGACATCACCGAACGGCTCATCTTCGGGGTGAAGGCATCGTATGACACGACACTCGCCGGGTTGACCATCTACAGCCAGGCGAACTGGATCGGAAGACGGCACTACTATCCTGAGACTGCGACAAGTGACCAATATGCACAGGATCTGCAACTCGTAGTGGGGATGAGTCTGACCTTCTGAGGCGAACAGGCAAAAACCTTACCCACGTTTTTCCAAGGTAAGCTTTTGGGGAAGGAAACCTAACGTTCGGCTTGCGTACGTTAGGTATTTCTTTCTAAATACAACAATTACATACCAAATTGCTCTTGAGTTCCTTCCCCACCAGACGGTAGTATCAGCAGAGGATAGACAACCGATGCAGATACGAAACACACAGAAACTCAAACCCTACCTTCTCATCTTACCCGCCCTTGCCTTGGCAGTGGTGTTCTCGTATCGTCCATTCTTGGTTACGCTGCTCAACAGCCTGTACACCGTCAATATGGCGGGAACGCGCATGAACTTCGTCGGGCTCGAAACCTATGGGCGGTTATTTGCCAGCCAGAGTTTTCAGGCCAGCCTCTCCAATACCCTTCGTTTCACGCTGTTCTTTGTGCCCGTCAACCTGGTCTTCTGTCTTTCAGCAGCGTTGCTCTCCAACCGGGAAGGCAAATTGGCCACCCTCAACCAAGTATTTTTTTTCCTTCCGATGGCGGTCGGCCTTTCCAGCACCATGATGATCTTCAAGATGATGTTCAACCCTTCCATCGGAATCATCAACCAGCTCTTCTCCCTGGACGTCCAATGGTTCAATGACGGTAAGGCTGCCATGGCATTGTTGGTCATGGCGGGGGTGTACCTCGACCTTGGGTTCGATTTTCTGTTGTTGCATGCCGCCCTTCGCAACATCCCCAAGGAATTGGTGGAAGTTGCCAAATTGGAGGGAGCCGGCTGGTATCAGACATTCAGCATGCTTCAGGCTCCCTTGATCGCCCCCACAGTGGTCTTCATCTTGGTCACCAGCATCAAGGATGCAATGCTCATCAGCTCTCCTGTCTTGATTCTTACCGAAGGGGGCCCGTTCCGATCGACCCAGACGTTGGTGTATCAGATGTATCTGGAAGGATTCAAAAGCGGCAACTACGCCGTTGGTTCGGCAATTGCCACGATCGTATTCCTGTTGACCTTCCTCATTCTGCTTGCCTTGCTGCATCTGGAACGAAGGAGGGTCTACTACTCATGAAAAAGCTGACCGCCCTATTCGCGACCCTGCTATCCCTGGTGGTAATCTTCCCCATTATCTACAGTCTGAGTGCCTCGTTCTTTCCTGCCTCCGACTTCACCAGTATTCCTGCCCGCCTGTTTCCCTCCATTCCCACCTTGGAGAATTATTTTCGGGCCTTCAGTGAATCGAATCTCCAACGGTTTCTTTTCAATTCATTCATGGTTTCTCTGCTGGGTACCGTCCTACGGATGAGCATCAGCATCGTCACCGCATATACGTTCACCTTTTTCAACTTCAAGGGAAGGGATGCATTGCTGCTTTGTATCATTGCAACCATGCTGCTGCCCTCAGACGCCCTGTTGCTCGCAAACTACACCACCATCCGTGCGCTCAGGCTTACTGACAGCTATATAGGCATCATCAGTACCTCGTTGCTGGTACCCACCCACATTTTCATGCTCAGGCAATACTTCAAGACGGTGAGCACCGAGTACCGGGAAGCTGCAGTCCTGGAAGGGTGTTCGGATACCCGTTTCCTCACAACCTTACTGATTCCGATCAGCAAGGCGGTGATCATCACCCTTGCCATTCACAGTTTCAGCACATTGTTCAACGACTATCTTTGGCCGCTCTTGGTGACCAACAAGGAATCGATGCGTACCGTCCAGGTCGGACTGACAATGCTTGGTTTTTCAGAGAATCTCGACTACGGTCCGCAGTTTGCGGCTATTACCGTCTTGCTCACCCCGATACTCATCGCCTTTATCGCGATGCATAAACCGATCCAAACCAGCGTGAGTACACGCTTTGCAGGGAGATAAGATATGAAACGCATTCTTTTGTTCACAGTGGCTGCCCTTCTGGCAGGAAATGGTTTGTTCGCACAAGCTCGTGTGGAATCGAACGAAGCGATACAACCAGTAGTCATCACGTGGTGGCATTCCAACAGTGGGATGGCAGGCAAAGCCGCCGATGCGTTGGTCGAGGGATTCAACGCCACCATCGGTACACAGAAAAACATCCGTGTGGAGGCGGTGTACCAAGGCAAGGCAAATGATGTGTTGACCAAGGCAAAGGGCATTTGGCAGTCATCGGTCAATACCGACCTTCCTGATCTGGTGCAGCTCGATGCTCAGGCTGTGTTGGATATTCGGGATATTCCCCAGTTGATCCCGATGGAAACACTTGCCGTCAATGACGGATATGATTTGAGTCAGATCCTGGAAGCGGCAAGGCTTTCGGTCACTTACAAACAAAAGATGATCGGCATGCCCTTCAACAGCTCAACCATTATGCTGTATTACAACAAGACTGCATTCGAGGAGGCGGGTATCAAAACTCCGCCCAAGACACTCACCGAACTTGCCGATACCGCGAAAGCCTTGGTCAAGCAGGATGCAAATCATAAGGTGACTCGGTACGGGTTTGCCAATGTACCGACGACTTATGAGTTGATCGTATGGTTGGGACAGCAACATGGTCTGAGTTACATCACCGATGAAGAAAACGGGCATACGGGAATCCCCACCAAGGTTTTGTTCGATGAGAATGGGACAATGGTCACCTTCCTCAAGCAGTGGAAGCAACTCTATGCGAGTGGAGCTGTAGAGAATCTTACCAGCGATCTCAACGGAGCATTCGCCAGCGGAAGGGTTGCCATGATCGTTGCTTCGACCAGTAATCTCACCACCATCCTCAATCTGGTCGGGGACCGATTCGAGGTCGGGGTGGCGAACTTCCCGATGGTGAACGCCGAGGCTACCGGAGGGGTGAACGTAGGAGGCGGAGCATTGTATGCGTTGGACAATGGTTCGCAGCATAGTGAAGCGGCTTGGCAATTCGTCAAATATGCGACCCAGGCTGAGCAACAGCTTGCCTGGCACATCGCTACCGGGTATTTTCCGGTTAATACGGGAACCTATGACCTGCCGTCGTTCCAGGAACATATGAAGAACAATCCGCTGTATGGGGTTGCGATCGAGCAACTGATGCAAAGCAATCCGAAGTTGCAGGGGCTGTGGATCCCATCCTCATATCAGATTTATTATGCATTCCAAAGCGGGATTCTCAAAATGCTCAGTGAGGACAAGAGCCCAGAAGAGACCAGCAAGGCTTTGGCTGCTGAGATCGATGGATATCTGGCGGACTATCTGAGAATGCAATGAGCATGCATCTTGCCACCAATACGAATTTGATCAGTTTCAATGCCGACGGCAGCAAGATGACATTGATCGACCTGTTGCCCTTCTATGCAAGGAAGGGCTTTAGGACGCTTGATGTCAATTTGTGCGAGATGCTGAATCCAGGAAGCAAGTTGGCCGGCAATGCCTATCGGGAGTATGGGCGCCGGCTGTTGGAGCTGAAGCAGGCACATGAGCTGGTGTTTCACCAGGCACATGCTCCCTATGCAAAGGATGGGCATGTATTGGGGGACTTCCTTTCCCGGTCCATGGAGCTTTGTCAAATGTTGGATATTGCGGTGCTTGTCGTGCACCCGATCAAGGGGACGATTGCGGAGAATATTGCCTGTTTTACACCATACATCCGGCAGGCGGAACAGCAGAAGCTGATACTCGCTTTCGAAAACCTGACCGACAGTGATGAACTTACGACGACAAATCAATTATGTGAGTTGGTCGATGGTTTCAATGCCCCATCGGCCGGTGTATGCTACGATACCGGACACGCCCATATGCTCGGCCATGATTTGGTACAGGATATCCTGTGTCTGGGGAAACGCATCAAGGCAACCCATATTGCAGACAACCACGGGAAAACGGATGAACATCTGCTTCCTTTCTTCGGTACCATCGATTGGAAGGCAGTGGTACAAGCATTCGCTACGGCCAACTATGCAGGATATCTGACCTTCGAATGCATGTTCTTCAACCGCCATCTTCCCCTGGAGTTGAAAAGTCAGGCACTTGATCTTGCCCAGGCGGTGGGCAAGCACCTGCTCAGCCTAGTTCCCTGAAACGACAGCGGTTTTTGAAGGTACAGCTTTTGCACATGAGACCAGGGCATTGCTGGAAGTCATCGTTGGTCTCCAGTTGCTGGACATGCCAGGAAAGATCATCGATCCGCTTTTGCAGGGAGGTCTGCCGTTCCAAGGCGGTGCTGAGCTTGCTTCGGTATTGTCTGAGCAATTCATTGCGCCGTTTCTCTCCGGTGGAATCCTCGCTTCCCATCAGGATGATGGTCCGGATTTCCTGCAAGGTGAAATCGAGTTCCTTGAGTTCCGCAATGCGGTTCAGATACACGACATCAGCGTCGGTATAATAGCGTTGGCCTCCTTCGGAGCGATGATTGGTCTTCAAAAGTCCGAGCGATTCGTAGTACCGAATGGTACGAACCGTCACGTTGCATTTTCTTGCCAATTCTCCGATGCGGTAGGTTTGTTCCTGCATAGTCAAGGTTGTACCATATCACAAGCAAAGTGCCAATGTTCCCATCTTAGCTGAGTATGAAATACCTCATTACCCAACCAACGGAACAACGGATCAAGGAAATGGCGGTCTGCGACCGACCAAGGGAACGCATGCTCAGCCGGGGAGCGGAATCATTGTCCGACCAGGAACTCCTTGCCATTCTCATCGGCAGCGGGAATCGGGAGCGGTCGGTCAATGCAATTGCCAAGGACCTGATGGAAATCCTGGATACCAAAGCATCAATCTCCAACGAGGATCTGTTGGGCATCCCCGGGTTGGGAATGGCCAAGGCAACCCTCATTGCAGCATCCTTGGAACTGGGAAGGAGAAGGCTTCCGGCAAAACGGAGGCAGATCTCCACCCCTTCGGACATCTTTCCCTTGATCAGGCACTATGCCACCAGGATGCAGGAACACTTTCTTTCAGTTTGTCTCAACGGGGCACATGAAGTACTCTCGGTCAATGTATGCTCGATTGGATTGGTGAACCGTACCTTGGTTCATCCCCGGGATGTCTTAGCCTCAACTTTGATACAATCGTATTAGGGCAAAAAGGGCCAAAAAACGCACTGGAATGCAGCATTTTGAGGTTTGCTCAGCGTAGAAGGGGCTGTAATCTGATATTTATTAGCTGCGAAAAGTTGTAGAGCCAAAGCTAATGTGTAAATTGAAACCTTTGGATTGGCACACAAGGAATAATCCAATTGTGCGACAGTTAATATTATCGTTTTCTCATAAGTGATATTTATTGCTCAGTTTCCCTCGACACCAACATAAGCCATTCATACCACTATGTATCAGTCCAGGCCAAAAAAGTCCTTCTTCTTTTTAGGTTTTGAGCAACAATATATTTGGTGCTTTTTCCCATACAAGTCTGTATAGCTTATACAAAACAACCTTTCATCAATATGATTATATCGAGGTTTCTCTACCAGATAAAAGGTCATCCACTTCTTTGAAGGTCCAAGTGAGTAGGAAACCCCGTTCTGCCGACTCTTATACATACCAATTTTCTTTGATGTATCTAAATAAATCAAAGCAACTTCCTGTTTCTCTCCTGGATGAAGATTCTTTCTGATTGGGATATTGGCTCCTCCGGAATTATTCTCTTTAAAAAAATCAATTCGCATATGATTAGCTACTGATTCTCCCACATTTTCTATCGTTATTTCCCATAAAGAACGCTCATAGTAGGCCTGAAATATTTTAACAAGTCGCAGAAACTCCGGGTTATTAATAAAGTTTTTTACTAACTTATTCGTACCTGAATCTCCAGAAATATAAGTTTTTTCTCTGAGACTATTCATCACACTTTCTAAGAAGTGCTGCTGTTTAACCTCAATTTCAACACCATTTATCTGTAAGAACTTATAGAACTCGTCATCCAGTTTACGCTGGAATCTGAAATACCCATCAAGCTCTGCCGCATCTTGAGATTTTTTCTTCAAGGATGGATTAAAACCAATTTCTGATTGAGCCAATATTAATTTCGGTAACCGACTATTTCTTTCGAAAGCTATCTCGATTTTTACAGTTATGATTGCGACAATAAATGAAATTATCCCTGATAAGCATAAATTCAAAATTGGATTCATATGTGTAAGCTCCTAATAATATTCTATGTAAAATGTATCAGTGGTGCTTTGCAATTCTGTTTCAGTTTCAAGAAATACTACCTAGTGATTACACTTTATAGATCTCTGTTAAATCCTTTGACTCCATAAACCATATAAAAGTATCTAGTTTGCCTTTCTAATATGCTAAAAAGCTCCAGCATCACGTAGTATTGACTCAAGTTCGGGCATTAAACGGTTCGGTATCTCTGCAGCTTGAGTAACAGCCACATATTTAAATGTATTTAGGTCAAAGGGAACTTTATCTTCAGAATCTTTCGGCTCAAATAGAAATATTAACCGATTACCCTCATGGTGTTTCAGAGCATAACCAGCCTCAACAAAGACATTTGGGCGTTGGCCTGTCAGGTCACAGATGATAATGTCTGATGAAGCAATAGCTTCATACATCTTTGTATGAATTGGAAAGGTCCCACCTTCTTCTGTCCCCATGTCGATTAGTTCCAAATCAATCTCATGATTTTGCTTAATATTCATCAGAGTTTGACGGAGTTGTTGCAATCGAAGATTTGCCTTCAAAGATGCCTGATCCGGTGCATTCAGTGGGGGATACCATCGAGCAAGAAACACCCTTTTGGGTATGCGTAATTGTGATGCTTTAAAAGTCTGAAGCAACTGTTCGGCTGGAGAAAGAGGGTTTAGCAAGTTTGTAATCCCTTGCTCGCCAAGCCAGTGACCAAGACGATCAAGGTAATTCACAGACCAACAAGCTTTTTGCTCGTGGTTTTCACCAACTGCTTCACGCCAGACTCTCGATGCCAGCTCAATAAATCCATAAGTGCCACAAAGCGAAGGGCAATTTACAGTTAATCTAGTTGATATATCTGTTAATGCTGCAAAGAGATTATCAGCAAACATTGTTAAAGTCTGTCTATCTTGTGAAATAGAGACATCCATGTTGATCAAATTCCGAGCAGTATTCCATAAAGCTGTCAACGGTTGACTTCCAAAACGTTGTCGTGCTGGGGATGGGAGTCCTTGCAAACGATCTGATAACAATCGAGTAAGGTGTAATACGGGATTATAAGAAAATTCATTATCAGGTGTCATGGTATGTATCGGATCCTGCCTAAGTAGAAGCTGTAGACTATGCTCGGATTCTAGCGGTAAAGCAGTACTATTGATTGTGTGAAAAATCAATGATTCAGCATAGTTGTCTGCATCGTTATCTGATGAACCAAGTAATACCATACAAAAAGGCGCATTATATTTTGTCGGTGTATTTGGATCATCAATAAGTTGTTCTGCAAGAAATAATCGATGATTTCCATCTATTCTACGGATGATTTTGCCTTGTTTGATTTGTTCAAGATTATCTCGCCGAATACGTATCCGTTGCATTCGCATCGTCGAGCTAGAGTAACGACGAGAGATATTTAAAAGAGTTCTATCTGTGCTTTCAACTCCGAAGACAGTCTCTCCAAAACCAAGGTCGTCTGGCTCAATTACTCCGCGATTAACAAATAAATGTACTGGAGAACGAACCGAAAGGATAACTTCCGGAATAAAGCGATTTTCACTCTGTTCTAAATATCTTTTAATATCTTCTGCATGTTTTACAGACTCCGGTCGTTGATGTCCAACAACCCGATATTCCTGATCACCATTTTCCATTTTGTATGGAACTGAGATGGCAGCCAAATCACGAAGATCTGCAAAGCCCCTTATTATACGAAAAATTCCTAAAACACTTTCTGAAAAAAGACCTTCAAATTCAAAATATTGTCGCCCTCGAGACATATCAATCCTCCTCAACCGGTAGAGTACCGAGTATCATTTTTTCGACTTCATTCTGAGTATTGTTATGTAAATGGTTAGCCGTTTCCATCTGCTTAACAATCTTAATTCGGTCTGACTCGATACGCTCCATGATTTTTTTTTGGATATCAATCGGCGGAAGAGGAATGTGCAGACTACACAATTCCTGACTATTAATATTAGCTTGTCCAATTATCTGGCGACTTAATACATCAATCTGTTTACGACCAATTACAGAATTTATGCAATAAGCAACGTAATCAGGAATCGCTTGATCTTTTTCCAATCGAATTCGAATAAGATAAGAGGCAAAAACATATTCATCAGAACTATGAAAAACAGCACACTTTCCGACCAGTTCCTTGCTATTGGTCCGGTTAAAGAGAATATCACCATCCATAAGTAAAAGAGATTCTCGGCTTTTTTCAGAAAGGAGTACATGTTTTAAATTTGTATAATCTAGGTAGCCATTCTTAATGTTATTCATTCTTAATACCAGTATACCTTTTTCAGTCGTGTTAGCCTTTTCACTGGTTCCATATTGGACCATCTCAAGTATGGAACCCAATTCCACAACCGAATACCTGCCAAGCGTCAAATCAATCACCGACATTGCTGCCTGGTTGTAACTCACACTCCAACGTTCGAAACCTTTCCAATTTACTGCAAAGTATTTGGGGGGGATAGAACGCTTTGGGTTTGACAATTCCAAGTCTGCTAGAAACTGCTTCTGCATCTCCTCTTCTATCTTAGCAGCACGTACCTTGGCTGCAACCGAGGAGGCTTGCGCCGCTTCCCAATGTGCAACAATTTTCTGCTGAATCAACAACGGCGGAACAGGCACTTTTACACCCTCAAGCTGGGTTGGCTGAATCCGTTTACGGCCCGATGTGCCGCTGATCATTGAATTTAATTGTTTCTTGAACGTGATTGTTCGGAACAGTAGTTTCACGTAGCCTGAATCTGTTTTTTGGAAATTGACAGAATATACAGGAAATTCAGAGGTGACGCACATACAGTCAATGCCATCTGGAGCAAGCCCGATTGCCCCATTACGCACATCAATTTTTGAAAAAACCACATCACCAGGGTAAACTCTAAACAGCCTTCCTTTTATATCCTTTATACGGACTGGCTCGCGAGGCTCAATCGATCCATCAAACCGGATAGTCAGCAGGGTAACCTTAGAATCCGGCGTTAGTGACTCCAGAGCGGTTTCGTTCCGTCGTCTGAGGATACTGGCTAAAGGTCTGATGACCTCATCGGGCCAGTTCCAATCAACAGTGAATTGAGCTGCAACGCTCCAGGTCTGCAATCGTCTGAAATTTACTCTAAACGCCCTTAGTCTGGCTTGAGCTATTTCATCCATCACTTCCCCCCTCCCGCCACAACAAAAGCGTTTGGGAAGGCCAGGAACTCCTGATACCACTCCAAACACGTCTTTTCACAGCCGGCGGGCTGGTTGGCGTTTGGGTACAGCTCGTTCTGGTCTTCCTCGCCGGTGGCAGTAATTCCGACTTTATCAGCCTCGTACATAAAGATAGGGTAGTCGAAGCGCTCCTTGAGCAGCTGTCGGGTCTCGCTGACTTGCCGAACCTCCATCATCTTAAGATACTCTTTGAGCTCCTTCTGCAGAGCTTTGAGCCGTTCTGAGTCCTTGTCTTGCTTGGCAGCCATGATTTCGCTTTCTATTCGATCTTGTTCCATTTTGAGTTTATCGGCATACCGGGTTTCGATCTCCATGCGGGTCTTCGCGTAGGTTTTTTCAAACTCTTGCTGTTCCACTTCGGTAAACTTTTGTAAAAAGAGCAATGAGCATTTCACACTGGCCCCGGAACTGACGAAAGTCTCTTGGGGTAAGCTGACCACAGCGCGGAGAAAGGCTCGGTCTTCAGTGAACTCGCGTACGTAGGAAAGTGAGGGATTATTGAAAATACCTTCGGGCAATACGATGCCAAGGCGACCGCCTGGTTTGAGTAGATCGAGGCAACGCTCAATAAAGAGAACCTCAGTCTTTATCTTTGCCTTGTCGCTCTTCGGTAGGTCGAATAGGCTGGCAATAGGCTTGTTGATTGCAGCCTTTACTCGGTATTGAGCTTCACGATAGAGATTGCCGTATTCCATGAGATAGCGCTCTTCAGCTGCCGGATTTACCTGTATATCAACCTCAAGTACTTTATCGGAGGGTTCAACATTGGATCCAAAAGGAGGATTGGTCAGAACTATATCGAACCGCCCCTCAAAGATACCATTAACGTTTAAAAAGCCATCATGGTGGTGAACGCCACCGTGGCCGTCACCATGCATGATCATGTTCATTTTACTGGTACGTGCCATGCGATCATTAGCGTCGGTGCCATAGATACATCGGTTGGAGAGCTTCCATAGACGGGAACCCTCGCGTTTCTGGTCGATGAGTGCCTGTACTCCTATAAACTTGTCCTGGAGCTTTTTCGCCCGCTGCTCATCGGTGAGCGAATTGTCTTTTTCAACCTCAGCTTTAAAGTCGTTGTACTCGCGGTCGGCATCGGCGAGGATCTTTTCTCGCATGATTTCAAATACCCGGATCAGAAATCCACCTGAGCCACTGGCCGGATCGCAGACAATCTCACCCTCCTTAGGATCAACCATATGCACCATGAATTCGACGATAGTACGTGGAGTAAAGAACTGGCCGATCTCTCCGCGGAAAGTACGGCCAAGAAAACTTTCAAAGGCAACGCCTTTTATATCTTCGCTGGTGTCTGAAAGATTATACTTCTCTAGTTCCTTGACGATAGCCTCACCAGTAGCTGGTTTGAGATTGATACGATCATCATCCTCAAAAATATTGTCAGTTACATAGGCCCTTTTTGTCTCCTGAAACAGGTTGTCTAGCGGATTTTCAGCGATCTGGTTTTTCAGCACATCGACAGTGAAGAGATTAGTCTTATTGCGTCGTGTGAGCAAGGAACGTTCCACATATACCTTGATGAACAACACTTTTGCTATTTCATCGAAAGCTGCTGCTGGATCCTTTTTTTCCCTATTACGAATAATGTTATGGCATTTGTGCAAAAGGTCTGCGAATTCCTTTTCTTTGAAGACGCGAAGTTTTGAAAGTAGTTCTTCAATGTCCTGATCAGAGGCATTACCATGAGGAATATTCTCAAGTTCTTCAGTATAACCAGGTACCTTGTCCTTAATAACCCGCCAGTATTTAGTTTCTCGTGTGTTATGAGTAACAAAAAATGGGGCTCCGCAAATACGAGCGTAATTTTCACCCTGCCCATAATCAGGTGGCTTGATAGTCACACTATCGGATTTGCATTCGACAATTATAAAAGGTGCGTTGTCATCAGATTTGTCCTGAGGTGTGCGCCAGATGACAAAATCTGCACGGGCGGAAGCAGAACCTCGACCCGTTAAATCCATCTCTTCGGATATCTGATCAATTGAAAAAGTGTATTCGTTGACCAATGTCAGCAAATATTCTTGACGAACTGTTTCCTCGGGTGTCTCCAATAGCCATTTGTTTCGAACATGGCTCCAGATTCTTCCTCTCTTCTCATCCCTCTTTAATTCAAGTCTGTCCATAATTCGGAGCTCCCTCTTGTATATCCATTCAAATTTTCTCTACGATTATTCCCGTTCCAATTTTCCAGTGAAAATCTACTTTGCACGGTTATGCAACATATCAAATTGAATTTAACAACTTAATGATCAAAAGAGTTCCTCGTGGTGAGATATTTGTATGCATATACTTATGTAGGATACCTCTTTCCTAAGAGAAATTGCAAGAAAAATGACCAAATTACATGTTTCTGTATGAATCTCAGTACCTATTTTATTACAAACTCTGTAAAAATTGACTCTCTGCAATTTCCCTTACTTTGTGTAGCAAGCTGGTTAGGCAGATGTCATTGACAGTATTCCTACGTTGCGATATTTTCAGCAAATGCTTTACAACAACTACACACTTGTTTGGCATTTTTTACAAAAACCCCATTGACCAACATTATCCTTTCTATGTATCGTTAGCTTGTCAGTCTTTTAGTAAACAGACTGAAAGGATAAAACCACCATGTACAAGACTACCGCGAATTTTGGGGAGTTCCTGAAAAGGAAGAGAGAGGAAAAGCAAATTAGCCTGAGGGAACTGGCGCGAAGATTGGAAGTATCAGCACCTTTCCTAAGCGACGTTGAAAACAACCGACGCGCTCCTTTGACGGAGGAACGTCTGGCAACGCTGGCTGATGTGCTGAACCTGAGTGAGGCTGAGAAAGCCGAGATGTATGACATCGTGGGGCATCAGAAAGGCTTGCTTGCACCTGATCTGAATCCGTATGTCAATGACAGACCCTATGTGAACGCTGCCCTGAGGACCGCAAGGAACCTGGAAGCAAACGAGGATGATTGGAAGATGTTCATTGAGGAACTGATCAAGAGGAAAAGCGGGGATAACTAGGGCAGCATGGTAAAATGTGCAAGTAAATTGGACTCAAATGGGATTCCGCTTTTGAGCAAGGAGCAGCTTGATAGGCACGGGGAGAGGATTCTTCACGCCTTCTCCCCTGCAGTACTGGTAAATCCGCAACCCACGGATCTGGATGGACTCATCAGAGAAATGGGATTCAATCAGGAGTACCAGTATCTTTCCCACAACGGGGTGTACCTGGGGCTGACGGTATTCGATGATACGGATATGCTGCCCGTGTACAATCCAGTACTCAACAGGGCTGAGTTCATTTCGGTGAAGAAGAACACCATCATCATCGAGGGGACGCTTGCAGAGAATCCCGCCTATGAGCATCGTGAACGCTTCACGCTGGGTCATGAAGCGGCACACGGGCTGATACACGCTGAGTATTACAGACGCAAGGCCGAATTTGCCGGGTATAGTGATACCAGCGTGGGCATCTACTCTAGACCCAGTGTCCCTGACCTGAGCGGTGTTGATGCAAGCGGCAGACGGCTCCAGGGTGAAGCCTGGCTCGAATGGCAGGCAAACTACCTGGCTGCAGTCCTGCTGATGCCCAAATCTGCCGTCAAGATGCTCAAAGACCAGATCGAGCCAAAAGGCAGCCGCTATTGGCACATTGAACTGATTTGCAAGATGGTCGAGGTATTCAATGTGTCCGAGGAGGCAGCAAGGGTCCGACTAGCCTCACTGGGGTTTCTCCCCACCTGATTTCTGGAACCTTATTCACCAGGCGCTTAAAAACAGCTGCCTGTGAATCGTATATCTCAAAGATTGCCTGACTGCATTTGCCAGCAGGTTTCTTTTTCTTTTGCATGTTTACCATTTGGTTAACATTGAACACAAAAAGGAGTTGCGATGAGTATTCCCATGAGATGCCCCACCTGTGGAAAGCGGGCATTCGATACTTCCGGCTTCCACCAAGGAAACCAGCCGATCGTGATAACACTCAAGTGCCCGCAGTGCGGCCGGTTCGTGGAAGTCCCGATTGCACAGGACATGCGCCTGCCGGTTAGGAAAGGAGGAAGCCGTGCTCAAAGCATGAACAGATAGCCGGAAGGGAACTCCCCTTCCCTGAATATCCACACTGCTACTTGGACATACCGAGCAATGGGGCCGCATGGCGAGCCACCGAATGGCCGGATGATTCACAGGACACACGTCTTGTAATCATCCGGCTTTCTTTTTGCCCGGAGGTTCTCTCTTACAGAACAACCAGGACCGTCCGCCTCCTAGGCCGAGGCAGGATGGTCACAGCCCATCGGCTCCTTTGGATCCGAACGACAGCATCCTCGTGCCAGGCCGGGATTCCCCACCAGGATGCACTACATCAAACATTGAAAGCCGGCAGCAGGGAATGCGCCGGCCGAAGGTCAAAACGGAGATGCGTTTTGATTTCGGCCAGCATGCCCTCGTCGCTGCATACCCGAATTCCCGTCTCCGTTTTGCCCGAACCCCGAGGAGGGGCACATGGCAAAATCAGACAATCACGAGCAAACCAGGGAATTCTACATCTTCGATCCGATCACCGAGAAGAAGATCATCGTCACCGAGGGCCAGTTCAGGGAGTACTACCGTCCCATCCACCGCGTCTATGCATTCGCAAAGCGTCACCACCAATGCGCCTGCCGCAAATGGTGGCTGTGCGGCGGCGATTGCAATGTTTGCGACTGGGCACGCGATCCGGAGCAGGATACCCTAGCCCAGCTATACTATGACCTTGAGATTATGAACAGCAGCAGGTATGAGACTCATGAACCCCAGGCTGCCGCAGAGCGAAATGAATTCAGGGAGAAAGCCGAGGCATTCCTTCATTTGCTTACTGGGGAGCTGAGAAGGATCTATGACCTCCATGAGGAAGGCAAGTCGCAGGATGAGATTGCAGCTGTGATGGGAGTATCACAAGATACGATTCATCGGAGGCTCAAGAAGATCAAGGAGGACTTCCGATCCTTCTATGAGGGTTGAGAAGCGAGATTTCAATTTTGGCATTGGTGTGAAGAACCACTCTTCCGCCAATGGCCGGATATTTTACATATCAAACGACATGACCGAGTTTCAGAGCTTCAGATGCTTTATCCCACTGAGGACAGTATGAAAGAATTACAGAGAATTACCAGGGAACATATTTATTCTGGGTACTATCCATGTATTCAGGGTTCTGCCGGGTTCAGAAGAATTAGGTAAGGAACGCGATTATTTAGATTCATATTAATAATCTTGTTAGGGTCGGGCGGATTGAACCTGGTTGTTTCCGCCCGACGCCAACAATCTTAATCATCAGCAATATGAATGGCCATGATTAAAACGTTTTAATTAGCAGGGATACCAGCAACAGTATTGGTATTGGGAGTCTGCGCAAATGTAAAAGCCCTGCACCGATTAATTACGATGCAGGTATACTGTTTTCAAGTTGGGTTATCCCAAGAGATTTGGAAGCAACAGAGAAATAGGCTCAATATAAGTGATCGCTAGAATCACAAGAATCAATATCACTATGTAGGGAACGATTGCTTTTACCAAAGGCTCCAGCTTTATATGCGCGATATTGCACGCTACATAGAGGCAAGAACCCACTGGTGGCGTCACCTGGCCTACTGCAAGATTTACAATCATTATGATGCCTACAAGATAAGGGCTAACACCGACCTGAGTAAGTACCGGAAGAAGGATTGGTGTAAGCAAAATGACTGCTGCAGAGGGATTCAGGAAGCAACCTGCAATTAGGAGCACGATGTTGAAAAGAAACAATAATATGAATTTGTTTGTTGTCAATCCAAGTAGCGTAGATGCGATAAGCTGAGGAATCCTCTGGCTAGTTAGTACCCAGCTGAACGAGCCAGCGGTAGCCATGATGAGCATGATAACTGCAGTTCCTGCAGCAGAAGTCGCAAGAATTTTCACCAAAGATTTGATATCCAAATCTTTGTAAATGAATTTCCCTACTATGACACCATAAACAACAGCAACAGCTGCGGATTCTGTAGGAGTGAAGATACCGGAATAAATTCCCCCAAGTATTATTACAGGCATCAAGATCGCCCAGAGGCTGTCAATGAAGATATGGATTATCTCCTTTCTTGATTTTTTTTCTTTCTTAACAATTATGTTGTGTTTGA
>NZ_JBFWIJ010000023.1:0-50876 GCF_050256055.1 Sphaerochaeta sp.
TCCTTCATTCCGCGACCGCGACGAGCGGCCCCGGTACAATGACGATCGCCGTCCTTCGTTCCGCGACCGTGATGAGCGGCCCCGGTACAACGATGACCGCCGACCTTCGTTCCGCGATCGTGATGAGCGACCCCGGTACAATGACGATCGCCGTCCTTCGTTCCGCGACCGCGATGAGCGACCCCGGTACAATGACGATCGCCGTCCTTCGTTCCGCGACCGCGATGAGCGGCCCCGCTACAATGATGATCGCCGTCCTTCGTTCCGCGACCGTGATGAGACACCCCGGTTCAATGATGACCGTCGTCCTTCGTTCCGCGACCGTGATGAGATGCCCCGGTCCAACGATGACCGTCGTCCTTCGTTCCGCGACCGTGATGAGCGACCCCGGTTCAACGATGACCGTCGTCCTTCGTTCCGCGACCGCGATGAGCGACCCCGGTTCAACGATGACCGTCGTCCTTCGTTCCGCGACCGCGATGAGAAACCCCGGTTCAATGATGACCGTCGTCCTTCGTTCCGCGACCGTGATGAGAAACCCCGGTTCAGCGATGGTCATCGGCCTTCCTTCCGGAGTCATGAGGACCGCCCGCGCTTCCAAGATGATCGTTCTTCTGAACGAGGTCCGAAACGAGAACGGAAGTCCGCTCCCAAGCCGTATGGTTTCGACAAATTCAGAGAGACCAGAACACGTGGCGAGCATGAGCAGGATTCCTTCTTCTGGCTCGATGATGAGCACAAGGATTCCGATTAAGCTGCAAACGCTATTGCAACAAACCCCAGGTTTCCTGGGGTTTGTTTTCTATTACTGGTACTTTTCAATATCTTTCTACTATTTGATTGACACACTGATACACATGGGTTATGATAGCTATTGAGATTTTATATCATTTAGGAAAACCCATGAAAGAAAAGCGACAGACAATTCAAAAGGGGCTGGTGTGGGAAGCTGTATCCACAGCTACAGACCATCCCAGTGCTGAGGAAATCTACGAAACCATTGTCTTAAAGCATCCCTCCATCAGTCGGGCTACCGTATATCGCAACCTCAACATGCTTGTTGATGAAGGGAAAGTGAGACGTGTCCGAGTTCTTGGAGGCCCTGATCATTTTGATCATACGCTTGTTCAGCATTACCATATCCAGTGCACATCCTGCAAGAAAGTCAGTGATATCGATGTTCCCAATGGTATTGACATCGGGGTGGAGCTCATGGAGACGTACGGGTATATCATTGAATCATATGAAGTTGTGTTCAACGGGATTTGTCCCGATTGTCAAAAAAAGCATACTGCCCTAGCGCAGTGAAGGAGTGAACGTATGGAATTGAAAGGTTCAAAGACGGAAGCAAATTTGCAAACCGCATTCGCCGGCGAGTCTATGGCTCGGAATAAGTACACCTATTATGCATCCAAGGCACGCAAGGAAGGCTATGTCCAGATTGCCAATCTGTTTGAGGAAACTGCAGGCAACGAGAAGGAACATGCCAAGCTGTGGTACAAGCTTCTGCAGGATGGAGGCGATGTACATGATACGGCAACCAATCTGAAAGATGCTGCAGCCGGTGAACATTATGAATGGACCGACATGTACGCCAATTTCGCCAAAGAAGCCCGTGCGGAAGGGTTCAACAAGATTGCTACGCTCTTTGAAATGGTCGCTGCCATTGAGAAGACCCACGAGCAGCGCTATCTCGACCTGCTCAAGAACGTCGAGGATGGTCTGGTATTCAGCCGCGACGGCGAGCAGATCTGGAAGTGCTCCAATTGCGGTCACATCGTGATCGGGAAGAAGGCTCCCGGCATTTGTGCAGTATGTAATCACCCGCAGGCATATTTCGAGTTGGTGGCGAAAAACTACTAAGCATCTGATTCGGAACAAAACAAGGGCAGGCTGAAAATGTCTGCCTTTTTTATGTCTCAAGCCGCATGTACCGCATCGGATTCGTACTTACAATGGCGTGGACCTCATCATCGCTGAATGCACTCTCTTCAAATATCCGATAATAGCTTGTATAGGATTCCACTTTCATCAGGTTCACAGAAAAATCGGTGCCGAATAATGTTTTCGAAAGGATTGTTCTGCGCGTATCTGCTTCAAGTGTATGCAGGTAATTCTGAAGTAGCATATAGAAATCCGGATTGGTCCCACTGAAGGAAACATCTGCATAGACATTCGGATACGCAGTCATCAATTCAGTCAACTCATAAAACCAGGGGGAATCGGGGAGTTTGCTGGTCAGACTACTGATCATGGTCAGGGGATTCTTCTGCAACTGGTTGTACTGCCATCCATAATGAGCGAAGTCGATCCTCAGATTCGGAAACCGCTCCAACACCGGTTTGTATGATGCAGGAGCCGTGTATTTCCAAGCCTCCTTGGCAGGAATGCCACGGAATCCTTGGTCGTCACAATGGGTCATGATGGGAATATCATAGGCGTTGCAGAATGCATAGATGAGTAGGACTTTCTCCCGCTCCCGTTCATCAGTTGGCCATGGTTCATACCCCAAAGGTGGATAAAACTTGATCCCGTAGAAGCGTTTTCCCTTCGGATTCGTCCGATTCTTTACAACATATGTTTCCAAAAGTTGTGTAATGAACGCCTTCGAATGAACCGGTGGATTGATGCCGAGAAACGGGTAGAAGGAGAACAGTCCTTGTGGATGTTGCGTTTCGTAATAGGCAAACCCTTCCAAAGTGTCTTGTACATAGGCAAGGATTTTCTGTTCTTTCGGTGTTGGATAGTACAACGTTTCATTTCTCTGTTCATTGCTGGAGAAATCCATCAACAACGGACACATCGCCAGTCTATCATAGGTCCTGCTGCGCATATGCATCTTCCCGTTTCGAATATACGGCAGCAACGGTCGAGCAGCTCCATCCTCATGGGAGGGAAAGAAACCTGACAGATCATCTTCCATCAACACAAATGTTTTGCCGATGGATTGCTCGAAGGTGGTAAGCGTGTTGGTGACACGGTTGAGCAACGTCGAGCCTTTTCGATTCTTATTGGTAAGGATGTAACTGGGTGATAGAGCCCCGCTGGTTATCAAATCAGGGATCCCTGATTCAAGCGAGGAAAAGAAAGACAACAGATTCGGGTGAGCGATATTCATGACATGAAAATGTTGATCGAAGAAATATTGCATGCAACCCTCCGGAAAACAGCAGGGAACGAAAGTGTTCGTCCCCTGCATGATCGTTCTTAGATTCCCATTTTCTGTTTCAGTTTCGCCCAAGAGTCCTTTAGGGTGACCGTCCGGTTGAATACCGGATGGTCCGTCGTACTATCCTTACAATCCACACAGAAATATCCATTGCGGATGAACTGCAGGTAGTCTCCTACTTTGGCCCTCAGGATTTCCGGTTCAGCCTTGGCATCCTTTATGACCTGCAGCGATTCGGGATTCAAATCGTCCAGGTAATTGCCGGTGCTTTCCCCGGGGTACTCGGTGGCGAAAAGCTTGTCATAGAGCCTCGCCTCGATATTCACCCCTTGTGTTGCACTGACCCAGTGACTGGTTCCCTTCACCTTGCGGTTGTCCGGTGTACTGCCACCCCGGGACAAGGGGTCGTAGGTACAATGTACTTCCACCACATTACCAGCATCATCCTTGACCAGTGAGGTTGCAGTGACGTAATACGCATACTTGAGCCTGATTTCATTGCCCGGATACAAACGGTGGTATCCTTTCGGGGGGATTTCCATGAAATCCTCGCGTTCTATGTACAACTCCCTGGTGAAAGGAATCTGATGCACAGCGCTTTGCGGATCCTCTGGATTGTTTACCGCCTCGAAGTATTCAACCGTATCCTCAGGATAGTTGTCGATGACCAACTTGATGGGGTCGAGAACGACCATCAAACGTTCTGCACGTTTATTCAGGTCTTCCCTGACACAGAACTCAAGCAACGAATAATCGACTACGCTTTCCACCTTTGCAACCCCGATGCGGCTGACGAAGTCCTTCATCGATTCAGGAGAATAACCGCGTCTGCGGATGCCGCTGATGGTGGGCATTCTCGGGTCATCCCAACCGTCGACGATTCCCAGTTTGACTAGATTCAGCAATCTTCGCTTGCTCATCACCAAATAATTGATGTTCAGTCGGGCGAACTCATATTGGTGCGGGGCATGCTCGATTCCATCAATACTGGTGGCCCAATCGTATGCCGGACGATGATCCTCGAACTCGAGGGTGCAGATTGAATGGGTGATCCCTTCGATGGCATCACTGATGGGGTGGGTGAAGTCATACATCGGATAGATGCACCAGGTATCACCAGTTCTGGGATGCGAAGCAAACTTGATGCGGTAGAGCACAGGATCGCGCAGATTGATGTTGGGGCTGGACATGTCGATTTTCGCCCGCAGGACCAATGAGCCTTCCGGATGTCTGCCTTGCCGCATCTCCTCGAACAAGGCCAGATTCTCCTCAATGCTTCGGTCTCGATACGGGCTGTTCTTTCCTACTTCTGTCAAAGTGCCGCGGTATTCCTTCATCTCCTCGGCGCTGAGGCTGTCAACGAAAGCTTTTCCTTCCTTAATGAGCCGAACGGCGATTTCATAAAGCTGTTGGTAGTAATCGGAAGCATGATATTCATACGGTCCCCAATCGAAGCCAAGCCAACGGATATCGCGCTTGATCGACTCGATGTATTCGACATCTTCCTTCTCAGGGTTCGTATCGTCCAGACGCAGATGGCAACGCCCTTGATAGGCTTGGGCCAACCCGAAATTGAGACAGATCGATTTGATGTGTCCGATATGCAGATACCCGTTGGGTTCCGGAGGAAACCTAGTGACGATGGTGTTGCCCGGGACCCTGTTGTTTGCCAGGTCATCCTCAATGATTCGTTCCAGAAAATTGAGAGGGGTCTTTTCCTTCACCTCTCCCTCAATACGCTCATCCATGCTCTATCCTTCCTTATGCCCTTTCAAAGGGGCTCATGTGGAGATGGTTCATAGTAGCACAAGCACTTTCTTTGTTCGAGAGTCTCTTCACCCTTGTTTTGCATACCGCACGGTATGCATCCAGCCCTCATATGGTTGGTCCCCGCTGTTGGTGAAGTATGGACCGAAACTGACGGAAAGTTCGATTCCCGGGAGCGAAACCTCCGCTGTCCAGGTAGTGTGCTCCTCTTTGGTCTGTCGACATCCGATGTATAGCCTGTTTCCTGTACGTTTCAGACTGTAGATGAGCTCTTCTGCTTCCGTGGGAAGGTCGACCACCGTATGGGAAGTATGCGAGGCAATGCAGGTGTGTGTTTCCAACTGGGAACGGGAGCGGCCGAGTGCAGCATAGGTGGAGTCAAGGTGATAGATGCACAAACCGGAAAAGCACCCGGGGGAGGGTACGCTGATCGTAGCCTCGAAGAGGAACTGCTCATCGCTGACGGCCAGCAGCAAGGGCCCGTGGGGCAGGCTCATGTGGCCGTCGACGGTTAGGGAGAGCTGCCTGTAATCCTTATGCCAAACCGATGGCTTGCCCATCCAATTGAAATCACGCATGGTAATTCGCTTCATGGCCCTAGTATAGGCGAGTTGCGGTATTTTATCCACAGCCTCTTTATGTTGAACCCAAGTTGTTGTAGTCTTATCGTATGAAATCACCCAAAGAATATCATTTGGAGCGTCAGTTGCTCGCATTATTGCAGGAAGGTTCGGACAGCAAACGATTGGCTGCCCTTTTGATCGGCGATCCGGAGATTGAGGCGATCCAGGAGTATGCCAACAGCGTTTCCATCAAGCGCTTGAATTATAACGACCATGGACCGGTGCATATGCGTCAGGTTGCCGTCAATGCCGTGAAGATGTTCTTCCTGCTGAAGGATGCAGGGATTCAATGCAGCTTGGAACGGGAGGAGACCGGGAGTGCCGAAGACAGCCTGTGCGGGATCCTGCTTGGAGCATTTCTGCACGATCTGGGTATGAGCATCGGGCGTACCGACCATGAATTGACCGGATTGGTCATTGCACGACCCATTATGGACCGGATCCTCTCGGTTTTGCTTCCCGGTCAATTGGGAAGGAAGATCGCCATCCTTTCGATTGCCACCGAAGGGGTGCTCGGCCATATGGCCAATCGCAAGGTTCACTCCTTGGAGGCTGGATTGTTGTTGGTCGCCGACGGATGCGATATGGAAAAAGGGCGGGCGAGGATTCCGATGAGCATCAATTCAACTCCCAAGACCGGTGATATCCATAAGTATTCGGCCAATTCCATCGAGAAAGTCACCTTGTCCAAAGGGGAAGGAGAGCCCATCTTGGTGGATGTGGAAATGTCCAGTGATGTAGGGTTCTTTCAAATTGAGGAAGTCCTGCTTCCCAAGATTTCCATGAGTGCAGCCAAGCAGTATGTACAGGTCCATGCAGGAGTGATCGGACAAGAACGAAAGCGTTATTTATAGGAGATTCATGATGATTGGTGTGATTGGTGAGGCTTTGATCGATTTCATCGCCAAGAAAGCGGATGGCTCTTCAGTTCCTTTTGATTCCCATATCGGAGGGTGTGGCCTCAATGCTGCAACAGCTGCTGCTCGCTTGCAGTCGCCGGTGGGGTTCATTGGGAAGATTTCCTTTGATATGTTCGGAAGGCGGATCATCGAACATTTGGTGGATAACCAGGTGATGTTCGATCCTGATCTGTGCTCTGCCAAGGAATACTCGCTGTTGGCTTTCGCCTCTCTCGATGCAGAAGGAAAGGCAAGTTATGCATTTTTCTGCGATGGGACGGCACCAGTTTCGTTTACCAAAGAGGAGCTGCTTGCCACCATGGGTGAGCATACCGACCTGCGGGTGGTGCATGTCGGTTCGGTAGCCTTGGCAGTGCAGCCCGGCTGTGATGCCATCCTTGCCGCCTTGGAAGCATTTGAACCCAAGCCGATCATCTTTCTTGATCCGAATGTGCGTCCTGCCGTGATCAAGGATATGGTGCAGTATCGAAAGCGGATGAATCGTGCATTCACTCTTTCCTCCTTGGTCAAGCTCAGCGACGAGGACCTGTTGCTGCTTTTCCCGCAATGTGATGCCCATGCAAAAGCCGCCGAGGTGGCCCGAGACTACCATGTCCACCTTATCCTTACCTTGGGCAAACAGGGAAGCATTTGGTTTAAGCCAGACGGCCAATCATTTTCCCTGCCGATCATCGATCTGCCCGTCATCGACACGGTCGGTGCCGGCGATACTTTCAGCGGCGCTTTGCTTTCCTACCTGCACGAACGCAACTGTTTCGGTGTGGATGGACAGAAACCGAGTTTGTCAGGGCTCGGGGAAGATTTGATCAAGGATGCACTGCGGTTCGCTACTGCAGCAAGTGCGATCAATTGCAGCAGGAAAGGATGCGACCCTCCGACAAAGGATGAGGTGGAACTGCTCCTCTCCCGTCTGTAGTGTTGCCTTGATGCCTGCGTTGGAAGTACAGTACAGCTATGCTGAAGAATACTCGTAGCCGCTTAGCCAAACTCCTGCTTGTAGTGCTCATTGGAACGCTTTGCGTCTTCTTTGCATTGGTGCTGTATCATTGGACCGCATATATTTCCGAAGACAAGCGTCAGAAGGAACTATCGCAGGTTCTCAAAACCATGGTGAAGGAACAAGGGGTTGAGAAGGTGCTTGATCTCAGCGGGGTCCCGGTGGCAAATATCTTTGAAGGCGAGAATGGATTGATCCTGTTCGAGGGTAATCAGGATCAGTGGCTGTACAGTGCGGATGAGAAGCAGAACATGCAGGTCTATGATACGGTGAACAAGAGTGTGGTGCATATAACCACCACAGTGGAAACCCAAGTCAATGCGTTCATGGATGTACTTCCTGCGCAGGGAACCGGCAGTGGCATCATCCTTTCCGCCGACGGGTATATCCTGACCAATGCGCACGTAGTGGAAAAAGCAACCAGTTTGTCAGTCGGGCTTTACAACAACAGAACCTACCCGGCCCAACTAGTGGGCTTGGACAACGAGGATGATCTTGCCGTAATCAAGATAGCGGTGGAAAAGGATGTCGTGCTCACTCCCGCAACATTGGGTACCAGTGAGGATCTTCGGATTGGACAGAAAGCGATCGCCATCGGCAATCCCTTCGGGTATGACCGTACAATGACCGTCGGGGTGGTCAGCGGTTTGAACCGACCGGTCAGAACCAGTGAGGGGAGTATTGTCATGAATGCCATTCAGACCGATGCTTCGATTAATCCTGGGAACAGTGGTGGACCTTTGCTCAACGCACACGGAGAAGTCATCGGGATCAACAGTTCGATCTATTCCGTTTCAGGGACTTCGCAGGGACTCAATTTTGCCATTCCCATTGATACCGCCATCACGGTGATCCCCGACTTGATTAAGCTCGGCAAGGTCAGTCGAGGATGGCTCGACCTTACGGTCGTACAGCTGACTCCCCAGTTGGTTGCGTATGCAAAACTGTCGGTGGACAAGGGTGTATTGGTCAATCAGGTGGCAACCGGTGGCTTTGCGGAGAAATCGGGGATCAAGGGTGGGACTCAGATGGTTCAGTATGGCTCGAGTATCGTCTATCTTGGTGGTGATGTGATCACTGCAATCGGAGATGTCCCCATCGAGGATTTGAATGATTTGTACATGGCATTGCTGCCCTATCGGAGTGGACAGAAGGTTTCGGTGACGGTCAACCGGAAAGGGGAGCGTAAGACGATGGAAGTACAATTGATTGAACGGACCGCACAACAGGTGCGTGCATTGGTACGATGAATATGGAAGAAATACAGGTCGACGGACGGTGGGGTGGAGAAGCGGTAACCAATATCCATGGGGATGTCTCCTTCGCCAGCAAACCCTTCAAGGTGGTTTCGGCATACGATCCTTCAGGTGACCAAGCCCAGGCGATCGATCAACTCAGTGAAGGATTGGTCAACGGGGATATATATCAGACGCTTAAGGGAGTGACCGGCAGCGGAAAGACCTATACGATGGCCAAGATCATTGAACAGGTACAGCGTCCCACCTTGGTCCTCTCCCACAACAAGACCTTGGCGGCGCAGCTCTACCGTGAATTCAAGTCATTCTTTCCGGAAAATGCAGTTGAGTATTTCGTCTCAACATACGATTATTATCAACCGGAAGCGTATGTCCCTGGTAAGGATCTGTATATCGAGAAGGATGCCGATATCAATCAGGAAATCGATAGACTCAGGCTTTCCGCCTCCTTCTCCTTGATGGAACGACGGGATGTCATCGTGGTGGCCACCGTTTCCTGCATCTTCGGTTTGGCTAACCCTGTTTCCATCCGCGATATGGTCTATACCTTCCATACCGGCCAAATATTTGACCATCATGAGGTGCTCGATCAACTGGTCCGGATGCAATATGAACGGAATGACGCCATCCTCAAACGCGGTGCTTTTCGGGTCAAAGGCGATGTAATCGAAATTTGTCCTTCCTATTTGGAAAATGCGGTACGCATCTCCCTTGATTGGGAGGAGATTGCGTCCATCCAGTGGTTTGATCCGGTGTCCGGGGAGAAACAGGAATCGGTGGACAGCTATACGCTCTACCCGGCCAAGCAGTTCGTCATGCCGCAGGAGCAGGTCAAGGCCGCCATTTCAAGGATCCGCAGTGAGATGGAAGACCAAGTGGAGTATTTCAACAGTTTGGGTCGTCCCCTTGAGGCTGAACGCATCAAGACGCGAGTGGAGTACGATTTGGAGATGCTTGAGGAGATCGGCTATTGTTCAGGAATCGAGAATTACTCCCGACCGCTCTCAGATCGGAAGGCAGGTGAACGGCCTGCCGTGTTGCTGGATTATTTCCCTCCTGATTTTGTTACCTTCATTGATGAATCGCATGTGACGCTTCCTCAGGTCGGAGCCATGTATGAAGGAGACCGATCGCGTAAGCTCAATTTGGTCAACTATGGATTCCGACTGCCTTCCGCATTGGACAACCGACCTTTGAAGGCTTCTGAATTTGAGGAGGTGGTCAAACAACGCATTTATGTTTCGGCAACCCCGGGGAAAACGGAGTTGGGGCAAAGCGCAAAGGTCGTGGAGCAGGTCATCCGTCCGACCGGTTTGCTGGATCCAGAGATTGAGGTCCGTCCCACGGAAGGTCAGATGGAGAATCTGTACGGAGAGATCCGCAGGACTGTTGCAAAGAAAAGCAGGGTCTTGGTGACGACCTTGACCAAAAAAATGAGTGAGGACCTTACCGACTACTTCGCTTCGCTCGGCCTGAAGGTTCGCTATCTCCACTCGGAGATCGAGACGATCGAACGGGTGGAGTTGCTTCGTGATCTCCGTCTCGGTGTGTTTGATGTCCTGGTGGGCATCAACCTCTTGCGGGAAGGGTTGGATCTTCCCGAGGTAGCTTTGATCGCAATCCTCGATGCGGATAAGATTGGGTTCCTGCGTTCAACCACTTCCTTGATCCAGATCATCGGTCGGGCAGCGAGAAACGCCGAAGGCCGGGTTATCATGTATGCAGACAGGATGAGTCCAGCCATGGATGAAGCCATTTCCGAGACCAATCGAAGACGGGCGATCCAGATGGTCTACAACGAGGAACACGGCATTACCCCCACCACGATCATCAAGGCAGTCCAGGATATCATTGAACGGGAGAAGGAAGAGACCAAGGAGATTGAGAAGCAGGATCTTGCAATCCTCAAGGGTGGGTATAATCTTCTCAATGCCAATGACCGGAAGAAATACATCAAGGCGCTGGAGAAAGAGATGCTGGAGGCTGCAAAGAATCTTGAATTCGAACGGGCTGCGTTCATCCGGGATGAGATTCAGCGGATACGCGACGGTCAGCTTTCCCCATCGTAGAGCACCAGGTCCATGGCCCCTCCGGTGATGGCAGGGTGCTGGTACAAGGATGGATACATTCCTTCGGTAGGTATGTGTTGGTTCTCATGAATGGCGTGGTACATGTCATCCAAGGTGATGAACGTTCTGGGATTCTCCAAGGCAGCTGTCTCGTCATTCCATCCGAGGTAGCTCAACAAGGCTTGGGTGAAATACCCATGGATATGATTTCCTTGGATGGGTTCCTTGCTTGTATTGTCCTTGGTGGTGGCGGTAATGACGAACAGCCCTTTCTTATAGGGCGATGCATCCCAATAGGCTGAGTAGGCTCGGTCGAAGATCTGAGCCTGATCAATCAAGGATACTGACGCAGGATTTTCCTGGACGAAGGATCCTGCATAACAACTGTCTCCTATCACCAACACAGTTGCCTTGCATGGGGAGAGGGCCTGCATCAGGTCCGCTACCGATAACAGCACCGTAGGGTCGATGGTTTCGTCGTCCAGATAGATGTGGCCGTGCGGATTCTCCGGGGCGAGGACCCACGAACCGTTTTCCAATCCGTGTCCGCTGTAGGATATGATCAAAAGATCTGCGGGTTGCAAGGCTTTCACCGCCTCCTCGATCGTACCCAGTACATGGTCCTTGGTAGGTAACAGCGGGTCTCTGAGATCGTCAAGGTTGCTTCCCGTCTGCACCATGACCGAGCTCTGTATTCGATCTTTGTAGAGTTGCCGCAAAGCCTCGGCCAACTCCGTTGCGTCATTGATCGTTCCGTTTAAGGAACGGACGTCGGTTTGTTCGTAGTTTAATCCGATGCTGATAAGTCGGATGTTTCCGCTTTGTCCAGGTGCAAAGGCGAGTTCGCAGCCGGATAGGAGGAAAGAGGAAATGATGAAGAGCAGAAACGGATGTTTCATACACATACTGTAGGGGAATTGCCGGATTTGCTTCAGAAATGAAACAATACCATATCCAAGGCGCCGCCTGTGGTCATGGGGTGTTGTACATCTGGTTGCGGCCAATACCACAAGGATCTGAGTGGTGCATCCTGATGATCCTTGATGTAGGTGTACAGACCGTCGACGGTGAGCTGTCCCTCCTTTCGTGCGGGAACGAATGGATTCAGGTTGGTTACAGACGAAGGATCGGTAACGGCTGGGTCCCATCCGAGTGCCTGCAGCAAGGCGGCAGTGAAAATCCCATGGATATGCGTGGCTGCAAAGACTTGTTCATAGGAGTCGGTATGTGCACTGGCTGTCAGAGCCATGACATCGGGAACCTTGTACTGATTCTGCTGCCAATATTTGGCATACCAGTCGTTCAGGCTGTTCTCATATACTGTACTGAGGCTTGAGGGACTTTCGGTGACGAACATCCCGCTGTAACAACTGTCGAGGATGAAGAGTTTTCGACCCGGTATGGCAGCCAGTTCATCAAGCAATTCATTGGGATGGAAAAGATATGAATCATCATTGACACCTGTATAACCGAGTACCAGTTCCCCGGTATCCAAAACACCATGACCGCTGTAGGTGAAGATGGTCAGGTCGTTGGCATCGGCTTGGTCCCTGATGGTCCGAAGTGTTTTGAGTACATGCTCTTTGGAGGCATAATTGACCTTGTCGACCCCTTCGCCTTCATATGTGTTAAATGTTGTTTGGGTAGAGGATGCCCCTTCCTGGACAAGCAGATACCCATGCCAAGTTTGCCCGTTCTTTTCGGTCACCAATTGAAGAGCCCGGAATACTTCCCGAGCGTCATACAGCGTTCCCCTCAGATCGTCAGCTGAGTTGTTGTTCTGGTAATCCAGTCCGATGGAAACCACATACACATCCCCTGCCTTCGGTTGCTCCATGAATAATTCACAGGAACTGAAGAGCATCAATACGGTCAAGAGCAGGAGGATGCATCGTTTCATGGCGTTCCTCCTGTTTTTGTCGGATAGAGCTGGTACCGAATGCCGATGCCCGCTTGTACACCGGTTATTTCCTTTCTTAGATGCAAGGAAATGGGAAACGTGAGCAGGATGCGGGAATCGGTATTTTCATAGATGAGTAGCTGCGGTCCTACTTGGAAACTGAAAGAGGCGAACACTTCCTCAATATCATGATAGAAATTCACTTCAGTTCCCAGTGAGGAAAAGACGCTCAGCCGGGGATTGACTGCATAGGCTCCCCGAAAGTTTGCCCCGATGGAGTTGAACCCTCGTGCTTGATAGAACCCGAAGGGAAGGGAGTCTGTGACAGAAAACAGATGCACTTCCATCGAGGCATCCCAGTTGTTCTGAGTATATCCAAACAAGCCTACGGAAGCTGCGAACGACAAGGAGGAGCGGGCCGGAAGTTCATCCTCAAAATGGGGAATCCCCAGATAATAGGCTTCAGCTATATCAGCAGAGTAGTACTGCCCTTCGAAGGTTGCCTGCAAAGGGAGGAGCAACAAGCTGAATAGGAGTATGGCCAGAAGTCTTCTCATAGGAGTAGTATACTGAAATTTCACTTTGATGCTATTCCCCTATCGGGGTAAGCGAGTTTTTTTCGACGGATTTTCCGTTAATGTATTCCAAAAGAGATTTCGTTCGTACTCCCAGTGTTACCAGCGTTGCCTTGGGACGATGGTCGGCATGGCACAGAATGGTATGCCCCTCCCAACTGCATGCCACGCGGTAATGGTCCCCTTGGAACTCGCAACTGACCACTTCCGCTTGTTTGAACTGCAGATGGGGGAGATATTCCGCCAAAGGCAGGGTATCATCATCCTGGAGTTGCACCTGCTCGGGACGGAAGAACACAGTATGTTCACCTTCCACCGGCTTGAATACGAAATGGGTGGATGATCCTGGATTGATGAGTGTCTTGGGGATTACACTGTAGGGGAGTATGGTGCCTTCTCCTATGAAAGTCGCAACGAACAGACTGGTCGGATGGTTGTAGATGTCTTCTCCCTTGCCCTCCTGCATGACCATCCCTTCATGCATGACGATGATGCGGTCGGCAATGGAAAGTGCTTCCTCCTGGTCGTGGGTTACGTACAGCGTCGTGATTCCGGTCTCATCATGAATCCTGCGTATTTCTTCCCGCAGATGCTTGCGCAGTTTTGCGTCCAATGCAGAAAGCGGTTCGTCCAACAACAGCAACTGCGGTTGGGAGGCCAATGCACGGGCCAATGCGATGCGCTGGCGTTCCCCCCCGCTGAGCTCCTGACTTTTCCGGGTTTGGTAACCATCCAAGGCGACCAAAGAAAGCAAACGGGAAACACGTTGTTTGCGTTCAGCTCGCTTGACCTTTCGTATTTTCAATGGGTAGGCAATGTTTTGTTCAACCGAAAGATGGGGAAATAGGGCGTAATCCTGGAATACCATGGCGATCTGGCGTTGGTGTACGGCTGTCTGGGACAGATCCTTGCCGTTTAGGAATAAACTGCCTGAGCGAAGCGGCAGCAATCCCGCGATCAATTGCAGCGTAGTGCTTTTTCCACATCCCGAAGGTCCGATGATGCAAGCAAGCTCTCCTGAATGCACGGAAAAGGAAACATCCAGATTAAAATCCTGATAGGAAGCTTTCAAATTGCAGGACAGACCATTATCGGCCATTTCTTCCTCCCTTTGCCAATTCACTTACCGAAAAAACGATGGCGCAGACTACGATCAAGATCGTCCCCAGCGCACAGGCACCTTGGAAATTATACGATCCGATGAGGCGGTACATGATGATGGGCAATGTTACGATCGAGCTGTTTGCCAAGGTAAGCGTGGCATTGAACTCTCCCATGCTCAGGGCAAACGCAAAAATGGCTCCGGTCAACATCGCACCCCTGAGCAAAGGAACCTCGATGGAAACAAACGTCCGCCACGGCCCCGCTCCCAAGGTAAGCGAGCTGTGCATGTACGAAAGAGGAATCTTTCGGTATTCAGGAAGCAAGGTCCTCAGGACAAAGGGTATGGCGATGACCATATGCGCCAACACAACCAGCGTGTAACTGAGCGCCGTTCCCCCTCGAATCCTACTGGAAATCAAATAATAGCCGAGGCCGATGATCACAGAACTTACGGTCATCGGAAGCATCCCGAGCATTTCCAATCCCTTTTTCCGTGATGATTTCCTTCGGATGGCGACCGAAAGGGTAAGGGCCAACGGAACCGTGCACAAGGCGACCAGGAATGCGATGAACAGGCTGTTGGTCAAGGCTTGGAGCGCCGAGCCCATATGACCGGTAGCCGGCTCGAGCGAAAGAAGCTGTCGATACCATTTCAAACTGAACTGCTGGGCGGATGAGCGGGAAGGGGCTGCCATGAAGGAGCGCACCACCACCGAAAGGATTGGACCGAGAATGAACAGAATGGAGGCCAGCGTATAGAGAACTGCAAGCATTCTGCCCAAGAACGTGGCAGGTTTTTTTTGTACAAACCGATTTTTGCTTTGATAGGCTTCGCTTCTAGCCAGATGCCGCTCCCTGTTGTTGTACCAGGCAAGCAGCAAAACCGTAACCAGGATGGAAAACAAGGAGAGCGCTGCAGCATTTCCTGGATTTCCCAACATCCGTGCCTGACGATAGATTTCAACTTCCATGGTGGTGAACTGCGGACCCCCGCCAAGCACCATAATGATGGCGAAACTGTTGAAACAGAACAAGAAGACCAAGGAAGCCGCGCTGATGATTGCAGGCAGCAAACGAGGCAGTGTCACCGAGAGAAACGTTCTGCTTTTGGTTGCCCCAAGCGTCCACGAGGCGGCTTCGCAATTACTGTCCATGTGCTCCCAGTAGGACGAGACCAAATTCATGATGATGGGAAAATTATAGAATGTATGGGCAAGGATGATTGCCTTGAACGAGTAGAGAATGCTCAACGGCGGAGCGGGAAGGCCGAACAATCTCATCAGCAATTGGTTCAGAAATCCGTTGTTGCCGAAAAAAATGACAAAACCCAGAACCACCAGGATGGAGGGAATGACGAAAGGAATTGCACTGAGGGCAAGGATGAAACGTTTGCCTCTGAAGGAATAGGTTGCGATCAGATAGGCGCCCGGAAGTGCAACCAATAAGGAGGCAAGGGTGGAAAGGAATGCCTGGTACAGGGTGAAAAGCATGATCCTTTGCGTATAGGGGTCCAAAAAGACCCCTAGGATACGCGAAAGGGAAAATCCTTGCTCGGTTACAAAAGCCGAGGAAAGCGTGAAAAAGAGTGGTACGAAGAACAAGAGGAGCATAACCATCGTTGATGGCAGTGGCATGAAACGATAGAAATGCTTGTATTGCTGCTCGTCGGCCTTTCTCATCTACTCATTACCTGTGTCCATTCAGTAAGCCACCGATCCAGGTTTTTTGCAAGGGTTTCTGCGGGAATGGAGAGGTTCTTTTCCGGTTTGGGTGCATAATCGAAGGCCTCAGGCAATACCGTCCTCGCGTTGACCGGATACATCGAGTTCGCTAGTGCTATCGAGAGTTGTGCCTGGGAGAGGAGATAATCGATGAATTTCTTCGCGGCATCCTTATGGGTGCTGGAAGCCAACATCCCCACGCCCTCGATCGTCGTACTATGCCCTTCGGAGAACAACGTGGTCTGATACCGGGTGGTATGCTCATAGGTGACGTGATATACCGGACTGGTGGTATAGCTGAGTACCAAGGGAGCTTCTCCCTCAGTGAACAACCCATAGGCGCTCGACCAACCTTCGGTTATAGTCAGCGCATTTTCCTTCATGGCTTTCCACCAGTCAAGATATCCATTCTCACCGAAGACCTCGACCGTCCAAACCAAGAGGCCAAGCCCAACCGAGGAAGTCCTCGGATCGATGAGAATGACTTTGCCTTTGTATTTGGGATCCGTCAAGGATGCCAGGGAAGTGGGGATGTCTTCATGTTTCATCGCCTGGGTATCGACGACGAAGGCGAAGTTGCCGTAGTCGAAGGGAAGCAGGCGATGCTCTGCATCAAACTGCAAAAATGATGGGATATCTGCAAGAACGGGACTCTCGTACGGCTGGAGAAGCTTGGCGTCATAGATCTTCTGGGCCATATCATCGGTGATGCCTATCACCACATCAGCCCAAGGATTGTTTTTTTCGCTGATGAGCTTGGTCATCATTTCCACGCCATCACCTGAACTGACCAAGTTGACCTTGATCCCGGTTTCCTTTTCAAAGTTCTCCACAATTGAAGGCCCCGGTCCCCAATCACCACAAAAGGCGTCGTACGCATAGACGACGAGTTCCTTCGGCGATTGCTCCTTTGTACCTTGTGCTCCAAGGGGAACGGCGATTGCAAGAATGGCAACCATGACACATACGAACCGATGCTTGTTCATAAGCACCTCCATATAATGATAGTCTGCCATGGGGATGTAGTGTGTTTGATCAGTGACTGTCTCCCTCCGCTGGTATTATCCAGATCAGGTTAACGGGTGTAATCTCAGGCCTTTCAGCCACCCCAGGACGTATACAGCCTATCGGTATCAACGCATGCTGTCAAGCGAGTCCGTGTTGACCGCCTGCAAGGGCTCATGTACAGTATCGATATGAAAACCCTTGTCCGTTCGTCGGTGATTGCAGCCATCGATGCACAGGCGCAAAGCCTTGCAGCGATTCCCTCGGTATGCTTGATGGAAAGTGCAGCTCTACAGATATTCCAGCATTGGAAACCTCTGTTGAAGCTCGATGACCGTCTGATCTTCCTCTGTGGCAGCGGCAACAACGGAGGCGATGCATTGGCTGTCGCCCGCTATGCATACAATGAAGGGTATACCAACCAGCTGGTGGTATTCATCGGCAGCCGGCCCTCTGTCTCCTTCGAGGTACAGAAAGCGATCATCGCGGCGTACGGCATATCCACGTGTAATGTATCCGAACTGGGAAATCAGGAACTTGCCTTGGCCGACTGGATTGTCGATGGTCTTTTCGGTACCGGATTGCGGGGAAGCCTGCATGCTGACCTCTGTCCCTTGGTGGAAGCTGCAAACGCCAGTACTGCGCAAATACTTGCCATCGACATCCCTTCCGGCCTTGGCGATTCAGTTCCTGTCGACCAAGTGCATATTGTTGCCGATCTCACCATTACCATGGGTTTTTCCAAACGCGTGCTGTATCATCCAGCGGTCAGAACGGATTGTGGACGGATCATCGTTATAAATCCTTCCTTCCCTCCATTCCTTCTCGACATCGTCGAGGCGGATGCCGATCTGTACGATTCAGATGATCTTCGTTTGGATCCACTTGCATCCGACGATTATAAAACCAGTCGTGGCCATGTTGCGTTGTTTGGAGGAAGCGGCACGTATACTGGAGCAGCCCGATTGGCCGCCCGTGCCTGCTTTGTTTCCCGTGCCGGTTTGGTGACCCTGTTCTGTGATCCCGAGGTCTATCCGATTGCCGCATCGGAAAGCCCGTCGGTGATGGTACGCATCTTTGAGGATGACCGGCTCGACCGATACACCGTATTGCTGGCAGGTCCCGGTTGGGGAGCGGGACGGGAAGCATTGCTGGAACATCTGTTTGCGTCCTCTCTTCCCTTGGTACTTGACGCCGATGGCATCAATGCCTATGCAACTATGCTCAAAGAAGGAAAGAGACCGACGCACGGTCCCTTGGTTTTGACTCCCCATCTTGGGGAACTGAGGAACCTGGTTGCCGGTCTTTGGCCGGAGAAAGCTGTTTGCGTGGCAAAACAGGATGCTCCGGATGACTTTTTCACACTCCTTTCACAATTGGCTGATCAACTTGATGCGACGTTGGTGGTGAAGTCCTCCTTGGTATACATCGTCCAGAAAGGCCGGGCGACATCCATCATTGATGGAGGCAACCCCTCCTTGGGAGTTGCCGGAAGCGGTGATGTGCTTGCAGGAATCATCACCGCCTTGCTTGCAAAGATCGGGGATCTGCAACAAGCCTGCATCCAAGGGGTATTGGTTCATCAGCGTGCAGGGGTACTTGCTGCCCAAACATATGGGTATTATGACAGCGAGACTTTGCTCTCTTTTGTCGGCAAGGCGGTGGCGGAGGCTGAACAATGATGCAGCTGTACCTCTTGAGCATCCTCTTCTTGGCCTTGGGTGCTGCATTCCTGCTCTCCGACACCTACGGGCTGTCGTTTGCCCTTCTCTTGTCCCTTCGGTATGCATTCCGGACTTCCGCCTTGTTTCGTAGAATCCTGATCTTCTCTGGTCTTGTGCTCACCTTGGCTTTGGCTTTGTGGCCGGTGGCTCCGGGACCTGCATTGCTGGGAGATTTGGTGCCGATGATCAATATCGGTTCCCTGACCATCTGGTACCTGTATCAGGCAATTAAGGGAATGGGAGCAGGGGCTCAGGAACAAGCTTCCGTTCTGGATGCCACTGCACTGTACGTGGAACGAAACAAACGGAATGTAGGGTTTTTGACCATCATCGTGGCGGTGGTCCATTTCTTGGCACCTTGGTTGGTATTGGTATAGGGGAGGCGGTATGCAGGAACGAATCACCACAGCAGGCATCTTGATGCAGGATGGGAAATATTTCATAGCCAAACGGGAGAACAAAGGATCAATCGCCGGACTTTGGGAATTCCCTGGAGGAAAGAACAGATACGGGGAAACCGAAGCGGATACCTTGAAGCGGGAATTTGCCGAGGAACTCGGCCTTACGATTTTGGTGGGGGAATTGGTGTGTGAACATGATTTCACCAACAAAGATATGTTGTATCATCTGAAGGCTTATCGGGTGTCGGCCGATTCGGTTGGAAATCTTCCGTATCGTGTACATACCGAATATCGATGGGTGGAACCTGACGAGCTTTCCGACTACCCGTTTGCTCCCAGTGATCAGCACATTGTTGCTGCGCTTCAATCGATGCGCGTGATCAACACATAGATGGTTGCGCTGTAGGTTCCCTCTCCCGGATAGGTGTCCGGCGATACAAACAGCTTCACGGCACCTTCCAAGCGGTAAGCAGTGTAGGATCCTCCGATCGGAGAAGTTTCACTCGTACTGGAGGTGGTAAAAGAATTGCTCCCTGCATGCAGCTCCATTGGGGAAAGGTTCGGGGTCGTTGCATCGAAGACTACCTTGAAAGGGAAGGAAAGCCCTTGGGGGGAGTTGAATGAGAAATTCGTATTGATTCCTGCAGCATCACTTGCAATGGCTATCTGGGCTTGGTCTATGTGGGAGGTGTATTTGATGATCGCCACCTGCAATGCGTCATTGATGGTGTTCCGATCCTGTAACAGCGAGTAGGGGAAGGCTTTCTGGTAGGTTTCCTCAATCCCGAAATAGAAAGCCTCTGGTTCTATGTGATAGTTTCTCGGGTTGTTTTCTCCAGCGAGGTGGAAAATATATTGCATGCCTGTCGTGGTGGTCAGGGAGAAGTGACTTTCATAGTATCCTTTTTGGATATTTCTTGAGACTGTCGTTCGTATCAGGGTAAGGTCGACCCAGATGTACCGGTACGGGTACTTGTATCGGTATCCATTCAAGCCGTCATACATTCCTTCGCGGGCTTGCGTGTCGTATCCGATTTCCCCTGGCTCAACCGTTTCTTCTCCAGCACCTTCGGGAATCAGGAAAGTGTCGTTGTTATTGGCGATGACCGAGTTCACTGCTGTGTAGGCGATGGATGCGCCCCCATGGGTCAGTCCTTTCGGGCGGGCTATCAAAAAGAATTCTCTCCAAGAACCTGCATTGGGAGTTCCGGTGTTGTTCAAGGTGAAGTAGAAACGGTTGTTGCTTGCATTGGTTGGTATCGGGCCTATATTGCTTATGGTGACGTTTGTCGGCTCGCCTTCATAGACCAACCTGCCGATGAATCCGCTATTTTGCCAATACTCCTGGGAAACAGCATATTGACTCGGTATGGAGGGGTAATCAGAGGTATTGACGGCGAATCCGTCCAGATTGCCGCTCGCTCGGTCATACGTCAACGAACCGCCGAAGACCAGGGCATTGCAGAGTACGAGCAGAAGGGCAGAGATGGGGGTTGGTTTCACAAGACTCCAAGCTTACAGCAGTGCGCCACAGTAGGGAAAGCTTATGTCAAAAGATACTAGAGTAAAATCTGATTATCGTCTAGATGGAGCCCGAAATTTGTAAAAAATATAATCAATCAATGATTTTAACATAGATATATATGTCACAAGTAGTACATAATGATGAAGAACAACCAATATGCGATTTTCTTGTACCCTGTGTGTAGTGTCATGATTGGTACCGAGAAGGATGCATCTCCTAGCTGTTTTGCTTGCTACGGCATTACCCTGCTTGCAGGCTTGGTGATGAGGGTCCTGATGGTTGTCATGCATTTGTTGTTCCAAAAACTCTTGTCCGGTTCGTCTCGAAGTTGGTTGTATCAAGGGCAATTGTTAACCTTCGCCGTCATTGTCCTTCCTCAACCATCTTGGTAGGCAATGCCATGGCATCGATCATGCTTCGGATGACCCACGCCTTCCGGGGAGGCGCTCCTTGAGCGATGTGCACTTCCCGATGCCTTCATGTTTGTTGAATCGTTTCTGGACCATACGATACGCTATCGCGTGTACGGCCAACTTGAACGGTTGCGTAAAGCCAAAGAGCTGCACAAATCGGTATTGGATGGCTGTACGGAGCATGGAAAAGTTCACCAGGCAATTGGAACCTCTTCCATACGAGCGGAAGGCAAACATTCCAGAAGAGAACAAACAACTCGAGGCGGAAAGAGAGAAAAGGCAGAAGCAGCGGGAAGCTACCTAAAGAACGTGTGACCATTGCCCTGCCCGGCAATCGATCTCATCCGGGTTTACTAAAATCATGTAGGTTTTCAGCACCGAGGACACACGATGGTTTGTTCGTCAACCAGATTCTCAGGGAGAATGATGTCGATGGGTACACAGATGGTCTGCTCAGGAGTCTGATTCAACAATCCTTTTCGATACAGCTGATAGACTGCCGTATATCCCTGATATTCCGGCCTCTGGCTGATCAGGCATTGGATGGATCCTTGAAGCATCGCCTTTCTGTTCTGATCGATGAGATCATAACCAATCAAGGTTATTTGGCTGGTTTTTTCCAACAGATTGACCGTTTTCGCAATTCTATGGACTGCATCATTGACGACAAAGATGCCGATACCATCAGCGTGCTCCCGAAAAAATCGGGTCAACATGTCAAGGCCTCCATCAGTCATCGATAGTTCCGTTTCAAACGCTGAGAATTGAGGCTTGTCGGCAAAGTAACTGAGAAATCCTCGGGCACGTTCACGGGAGTTGTATGCTTTTCGGTGGGTCTGGACCGCCAAAAGAGAGCCTCCTTGGGGAGCGAGGAGCTGCATCATCCTTCCGGCCAGATAACCGCCTTGGAATGGATTCTGCACGACGCATGAAACAGGCATCGTATTGGGAAGCGGAGAGTCGATGAAGGCGTAATCAAGTCGGGGATATGCCTGAAGCAAATCGGCGGCCTCATCGGGTACGACCGGCGCCAATAGCAGGGCATCCGGCTGCCGTTTCATCAGGAGATTTCCTTTCTCCCATAGCGAGCCTTTTTGGGTTCGGTCGAATTCAACCAAGTCGATGGTGACGGCAAGCGGGGAGAGCTCTTTTGCAGCCTTGAGGATTCCCTCATAGATGAGGTCCCAATACCCGTATTCGCTATGCAGCAGCGGCAGGAGAATCCCAATGATATAGCGCTTGCTCAATTTCAGATTGCGTGCATACGTGTTGGGTTGATAGCCATGTTCCTCAACGATGCTCATGACTTTCTTGATGGTTTGTGGGGCGACCCGCCCGCGGTTATGAAGCACGCGGTCTACGGTCCCTATCGAGACCTTGGCCATTTTTGCAATTTCTGAGATGGTCATGCGGTAGTATACATCCTTCAAGCAGGTTCTGGAATTGTTTGATGAACGATATCACAACTATAGCATAGCCGGATGGATTTGGAAGAGAGAAGTTCGATGAACGTTTTTTTGAAAGCGTACCTTCGATGCGTTTGTAATTATTTCTGGATCGGGATTCTTCACTTGACAGAATACTTGTGAAAAAGGACAATGCATATATCAGTGCGTTAACGTAAACGCACTGAAAAAAGGAGACATACACTGATGAAACGAGAACCAATCGGAGCCTATGAATTCTGGTTTATCGTGGGCTCTCAGTTCCTCTATGGGAAAGAGACCTTGGATGAAGTGGCTCGTCATGCCCGTATCATGGCGGATGGATTGGTGAAATCCAAGAACCTTCCCTGCAAGTTGGTCTACAAGGAAACCGTCAAGACCCCTGAGGAAATTGAGCAGTGCATCAAGGATGCCAACTACGATGACCGATGTGCCGGGCTGGTAACTTGGATGCATACGTTCTCTCCCTCAAAAATGTGGATCAATGGGTTGCGCCTCCTGCAGAAACCGTATTGTCATCTTCATACACAATTCAACCGATTGATACCCGATACCGAGATTGATATGGATTTCATGAATCTCAACCAATCTGCACACGGTGATCGGGAGCATGCCTTCATAGCAGCACGAATGGGACTGGGGAGGAAAATCATCACCGGGTTCTGGGAAGACGCGACGGTGCAGAAGCAGCTTGGACAGTGGATGCGCAGCGCCGTTGGGGCAGTTGAGAGCCGCAAGCTGAAAGTCATGCGCTTTGGTGACAATATGCGAAATGTTGCCGTCACCGAAGGAGACAAGGTCGGTGTACAGATGCAATTGGGATGGCAGGTGAATACCTGGGGGGTAGGGGATCTGATCAGGGAGGTTGAGGCCGTCAGCGAATCAGAGGTAGACGAGCAGATGGATATATACCGCTCCCGCTATACGTTCGCCGCTTCTGATCTCCAGGCGGTTCGTTATCAGGCGCGGGAAGAAGTGGCGATGCGCCGCTTCTTCGAACGGGAACGCATCCAGGCGTTTTCCAATACGTTCGAGGATCTGCAGCAACTGCGTCAACTTCCCGGTCTGGCCAGTCAGGATTTGATGGCTGAAGGCTATGGATATGGGGGAGAGGGCGATTGGAAAGTAAGCGCCATGACCAGCCTGATCAAGCGCATGACCGAGGGAATGGACGGTGGAACAACCTTCATGGAGGACTATACCTATCATATGGAACAAGGCAATGAATTGTCTTTGGGTGCCCATATGCTGGAAGTCTGTCCTTCGATCGCAGCACAAAAAGCAACCATAGAAGTACATCCCTTGGGCATCGGAGGCAAGGAACCTCCTGCCCGCCTGGTGTTTGAAGGCCATCCGGGGAAAGCGGTGTTGGCAAGTCTGATCGATATCGGGGGAAGGGTTCGGCTGATCGTCAATTCCATTGAGGTGGTCAAGCCCATCTATAAAATGCCCAATTTACCGGTTGCTCGGGTCATGTGGCGTCCGGAACCGGATTTGTATACCGCCAGTCATCTGTGGATGCTTGCAGGTGGTGCCCACCATGCCGTACTCAGCTATGATGCCACCGAGGAAATGCTGGAAGATTGGTGTGAGATCATGGGGATAGAATTCGTCTTGATCAATAAGGAAACGACGGTTGCTTCATTGAAGCAGCAGCTTTTCCTTTCCGATCTAGCCTGGAAACTTCGCTGATCAAATGCGCAATGAGAGCAGGTCGAGCTTGATAGGCTCGACCTGCTTTTTCGCGAGTTGAATACTTGCTTTCCTACTGCAGATGTTCCACCGCAGCGCGTTCTACGGCCAACCCTTGCTTGTATCGTGCAAGGAATGCATTGAATCCTGCAATATCCTCTTCTGTAGCTTCCATCGTGGAAACCTGTGCCGATGCAAAGACCTTTTCGGCAAGGAAGTCCGTCAAGGAAGACCCCTGATTGTCCGCCATATAGGCTGCCAACAGGGCGATGCCCCAGGCACCTCCCTCTCCGGCGGTCTTGAGTACGGAAATCGGGGTGTGCAGGGCGCTGGCCATGATCTTCTGGCCGACCTCAGCCGTTTTGAAGAATCCACCATGTCCGTTGATTGAGTCGATCTGAACCTGTTCTTCCTCAAACAGAATATCCATCCCGATGCGAAGGACGCCCAAGGCGGTGAAAAGCTGGGCGCGCATGAAATTGGCCAAGGTGAATGAGTTTTTCGTTTCCCTGACGAACAGCGGCCGTCCCTCGTACAGACCGGTCATGGTTTCCCCGGAAATATAGTTGTAGGGTAGGAGGCCTGAGCAATCCTTATCCCCTTCCAAGGCCTTGTACAGCAACTTGTCATACAATACACCTTTGCTCAGATTTGTCCCTGTGGTGACAAGCACTTCATTGAAGAGACGCATCCAGTTGTCGTATTCTCCGCTGCAGTTGTTTGCATGGGACATTGCTACCAAGGAACCATCGGGGGTAGTCACCAGATCGATGAATTTGTTGTAACTCTTCGAAAGCGGTTTTTCCAACACGATCATAGCAAAGACCGACGTGCCTGCCGACACGTTGCCGGTGCGTTTCGCTACGCTATTGGTGGCGACCATACCGGTCCCGGCATCGCCTTCGGGTGGACAGAGCGGAATTCCGGCTTCGAACTCAAGGCTGTGGTCAAGCAATTTCGCCCCTTCCTCGGTCAGGGTTCCCGCTTGGTCTCCCGCAACCAGGATGGTGGGAAGAATATCATCAAGCTTCCAATGCAAATGGTAATCCTTGGTCAAATCGGCAAAGGCTTCAAGCATGGACTGGTCATATTGCTTGGTATCCGGGTCGATGGGGAACATGCCCGAAGCATCACCGATTCCCAACACTTTGTGACCGGTCAATTTCCAATGGACATAGCCTGCAAGGGTGGTGAGATATCCGATTTCCCCTACATGCGTTTCCTTGTTGAGCATAGCCTGATACAAATGGGAGATGGACCAGCGTTCCGGCACAGGATATGCAAACAATTCACTCAATGCTTCAGCCGCCTGTGCGGTGATCGTATTGCGCCATGTGCGGAAAGGAACCAGCTGTCGTCCCTCTGCATCGAAGGCAAGATAGCCGTGCATCATGGCACTGATGCCCAAGGCTTTTGTTTTCTTCAAGGAGACGCCATAGGTTTGCAAAACCTCTTGCTTCAGATTGGCGAAGCATACAGACAGGCCATTCCATACCTCATCAAGACTGTAGGTCCAAATGCCGTCGAGCAAGGTGTTCTCCCAATCAAAGCCTCCTTGTGCGATCGGCTGATTTTCCGAATTGATCAATACGGCCTTGATCCTGGTTGAACCCATCTCTATGCCCAGAATGGTTTTCCCCTCTTTGATTTCTTGGGCGATCATGTGTTTCTGCATATCTGCCTCCTTTCTCTTAAGTATATCCTGTATAGAATATTAAGAAAAGGAGAGAACGAAAAAAAGCGGGAGAAAAATCTTCTCCCGCATTGTGGTTCCCCCCATTCCTTACATCACCGTTCCGTTTTTGATGACGGCATTCTTGTTGATGACAATGATCCCGTCATGGATGGAATACATGGCGTAATCGCCTTCCTGCCGGGGAATGTCATCAATGCCGATCCTGCAACCATCCCCGATGCGGGCGTTCTGGTCTATGATTGCCTTGCGGATGATCGTACCTCGTCCAATGCCGATATTCGGGATTCCTTTCTTGGCGTTCTCGGCTTTCTGCTCTTCCGTCTCATAGAATGAAGCACCCATGCAATATACTCCATCCAAGGAAGCCCCGGACTCGATGAGTGTGCGCACACCGATGAGGGAGTTGACGATATAGGCGTTGGTGATGATCGATCCTTCGCTGGTAAGTGAGCTGGAAATGTTGCAGAAGTTCACCTTAGTGGCCGGTAAATGGCGACGGTGGGTGTAGATCGGCATCTGTTCATCATAGAAGTTGAATTGCGGGTTGATCGAAGCAAGGTCGAGGTTGGTTTCATAGAAAGCCTTGATCGTTCCGATGTCTTCCCAGAATCCATCGAAGAGGAACGTGGCGACTCTTCGCTGTTTGATGACATCAGGAATGATCTCCTTCCCGAAATCAGTCTTGTCGTTGTTCAGCACCTCTTCCATCGTCTTGGCATTGAAGATATAGATGCCCATGCTGGCCAAATATTCGTTGGAAAAATCCGCATGTTTGCCGAGAGACTTGAAGAGGTAGGGATCTGGGACCTTGAAGTCGGTGATATCCAGATCGTTTGCAGGTTTTTCGAAAAACTTGGTGATGATCCCTTCCTCATCGCAACCAATGATGCCCAGTCCGGTAGCCTGCTGACGGCTTATGGGTTTGGCAGCAATGGTAAGTTCTGCCCCACTGGCGATATGGCGATCAAGCATATCCTTGAGGTCCATGCGGTATAGCTGGTCTCCACTGAGGATGATGTAGTAATCGGCATTCTGATCATGGAAATGCTTCATGTTCTTGCGTACCGCATCTGCAGTCCCTTGATACCAGGTATCGGTCTGGTTGGTCTGTTCCGCAGCAAGTATCTCTACAAAGCCATTGGAGAAGGTATCGAAAATATAGGTATTGGCGATATGGTTGTGCAGTGAGGCGGAATTGAACTGTGTCAAAATGTAGATTTTCTTGAATCCACTGTTGATACAGTTGGAAATGGGAATATCCACCAAGCGGTATTTACCAGCGAAGGGCACAGCAGGTTTTGCGCGGTCCATGGTCAGAGGATACAACCGTGTTCCCTTACCGCCTCCAAGTACGATAGCGACTGTCTTTTCATTCTGACGCATACTCAATTCCCCCTTATGCTGGATTCATATATATGATGATACGATTGGGCTGACCGTTGCCAGGTGCTGTCCCAATGCATACAACGAGTTCGAATGTTTTGCATGGTTTTCTTCCCTTTGGCCCACCACGAGAATGCCCGTTCCACTGCCTCCAGTATACCATGAGCCGACATACAGTCAAAGAGGATTCCGGTACCGCTTTGGGGATTCTCGTCCAGGTCTATGATGCTGTCGGCAAGACCTCCAGTCCTGCGGGCGATGGGAATGGTTCCGTAGCGGAGACTGTACAATTGGTTCAAGCCACACGGTTCATACCGACTGGGCATCAAAAAGAAATCGGAACCCGCCTCCAGACGGTGTGCGGCACGGTTGCTGAACAGGATGTTCACCGAAAGGTTTGCATGCCGCTCTGCGATCTCCTTCAGCTTTCTCTCCATTTCATTGTCCCCGGTACCCACGATGATCATCTGCATCGGCAGTTTGGTGAGCATCTGTTCCAATGCACAGGGAGAACCTTCGAGTAGTTCAACGAACCCCTTTTGTTCAGCCAATCGGCTGATCATGCAGAACAGGGGGATTTGCTCGTCGACCGGCAGGGAGAATTCAGCTTGGATCTCAGCTTTGGTCAAGTCTTTGCCCTTCAGCTTTTCGCTGCCGAAATGATGGGTCAGAAACGAATCAGTCTGAGGGTTCCACTCATCATAATCGATGCCGTTGATGATGCCTTGCAGATGATCAGATCGCGACGAAAGCAACGATTCGAGCGAACATCCGAAGGCTTCTGTTTGGATTTCCTTGGCATACGTGGGGCTGACCGTGGTCAGCTCATCTGCGAACTCCAAACCGGTTTTGAGCATATTCACCCGTTTTCTGCTGGTAGGTCCGCTGAACATCCTCGTATCCGGGGCCACATCGCTCATCAATAATTCCAATCGTGCAAACTCACCTTGGTAGGCAAGATTATGAATGGTCATCATACTTTTGGTGTCACGCCAAAAACGGGAGTCTGTTTGTTTGAGCAGATACGGGACGAACCCACAGGTCCAATCGTGACAATGCATGATGTCCGGTTTCCATCCCAAAGCTTCACAGAGCAGCAATGCTGCTTTGTTCAGGAGGGTAAACCGGCCAAGGTTGTCTGCATAGGGGGTGAAGGAGGTGTCTCCATAGATGCCCTTCCGTTTTGTGAAAGAGGGATGACAGAGAAAATAATACGTCACTTTCTGTAATGTTGTTTGCTTGAAAGTGACCTGTTGTTCGTCCCCCAACACGGAGACAGTGCCTTTGCAGGGGGTATCCTCGAAACCTGTTCCGTCGATGCTTCCGTACAACGGGAGCAGTACACGCACATCATCACCCAATTCAGAGAGAGCGGTCGAAAGTGCCCCCACTACGTCTGCCAGTCCTCCTGATTTGGAAAATGGTACAGATTCGCTGGAAACCATGCATATCTTCATGGCTCAATTAGAGCACTAACGACCAGCCATCGTCAAGGATAAATGTGTGATATATGAGTCGGCAAAGCCTATTTAGCGGTATGCTCTTCCCTCAAGTTCGTCAATGTACTCACTGGCACAATGGGCTGCCACAGCTCCGTCACTGGCGGCAGTCACCAGCTGTCTGAAGACTGTGGTCCTGACATCGCCTGCGGCATACAAGCCCGTAATGGATGTTTCCATACGTTCATTGGTGATGACATATCCACTTTCATCCAGTACTTGCTTGTCAAGCAGATCGGTTTGGGGAATCATACCGACAAAAATGAAAACGGCATCGAAAATCCGCTCATATTCCTTATTCTGGGCCAGGTCCTTGAGGATGACGGAGGTCACCTTCGTACCATCTCCCTTGATCTCAAGTACCGTATGTTGCATGACCAGCTCAATGTTCTTGTTGTGCTTGACCTGTTCGGAGAGATTGTCCTGGGCTCTGAAACGGTCCTTTCGGTGCACGATGGTGATGTGCTCGCTGAGCTTTGAAAGGTAGATGGCATCGGTGAGGGCGGTGTCGCCGCCACCTACGACAAGGATGTTCTTTCCCTTGAAGAACGGACCGTCACAGGTTCCACAATACGAGACGCCTTTCCCGTTGTATTTCGCTTCGCCCTCGACGCCAAGGTGCCGGTGTTGTGCACCGGTGGCATAGATGACCGCCTTTGCTTGATAGGTCTCCCCATCTGCAGTTTCTGCGGTGAAGGTATCTCCCTCCTTTTTCAAGGAAGTCACCGTTGCATACACCAGCTTGGCACCGAAAGCCTCAGCCTGTGCCTGAAATTTCATGCCGATTTCGTACCCGCTGATCGGCTTGTCGAAGCCGGGGTAGTTCTCGATCATATCGATGTACATGGTCTGTCCGCCGGGAGCTATCGACTCCAGCAGGGTTACAGAGCGACCAGCACGTGCTGCGTATTGGGCTGCGGACATTCCGGCAACCCCTGATCCAATGATCAGGATATCTTGTTCAATCATGTATGTTCCTCCATTGCATGGATAGTTTGTTGCAAGGCAATCTCCGCATCGCTCTTTCGCACATACACCGGCCCCTTGCCGATGTCATCGGCACCTTGGCTTAGGTACTGCTCTTGTGCAAGTCTACACAAGATAGGTCCGAGATTCAGGCTTCCTGGTGCGTCCACCCGAACGTGTAGGGAAGGGGAGAGCCGATGCGCAAGCAAAGAGGCATCGGGTCCGGTAAGCAGTACCTCGTCATATCTGGACAGCAATGCTTCCAACTGCGGTAGTTCAGCATCAAGGTCTGGGGTTACTCGTCGGCCGTCAACGAACAATGCTGCATAGAATCGTTGTTTTTTTGCATCAATGACCGAGAGAACCGCAGAAGAGAGCTGGTCGACGCAGTGATAATAGGCCTCCAAGGTTGGAATGGAAACCAACGGGATGCCGGTTGCAACACTGATGCCCTTGAGCGTGCTCATGGAAATCCTCAGACCGGTGAATGAACCGGGCCCGCTGCTGCAGGCAAGCAGGTCAAGATCCTTGAGCGTGATCTTGTTGGTATCACACAGCTGGAGAATCCTCGGCATCAACTGTTCGGAATGCTGATTCGCCAGTGTGACAATGCTTGCCTCGAAGAACGGTTTCTTTCCTGCTTCCAGGGATGCATAACAGAGATGCAGCATCTCGGTTGAGGTATCGCAAGCGAGAACTCTCATAGGTCCAGTCCTTCAATGGTTATGGTGCGGTCTTGATTCGGCATAATCCTAATATCAACAAAAATTGTTGCATCGGGAAGCATCTGCGCAATTTTTTCACTCCATTCGATCAACGTAACCCCATCACTGTAGAGAAATTCCTCGCCCCCGATCATTTCGAATTCATCCGGACCCTCGATCCGATACAAATCCATGTGATACAGAGGAAGGGTCCCCGCATATTCTTGGATCAACGTGAACGTCGGACTGACAATTTGTTCATCAATCCCCAACGCTTTGGCAAGGCCTTTTGCCAATACGGTTTTCCCTGCACCCAGGCTCCCTCGAAGTGAAATGACCGTTCCTCTGGCACAGCGTTTTCCCAGCTCGTAGCCTACGTTTCGGGTTTCTTCCTCGCTGTGACTGGTGAATGTCATCTGACCGAGTCCTCCTCCGTATAGGATGATTCAAGCTCGTCGGTATCTTCCTTACCTTGAATGGCGAACGGTTTTTCTTCCCTTGCTTGGCTGAACACATCCTCTGAATCCACATATTCCTGTACGATGGGCGAGGCGAGGGTGTCTCCGCTTTGCCTCTGATAATCTTCCATCAAACGGATGATAAGCGGATCATTCGGATCAAGATTACGGGCCAACTCCAGATATTCGCGGGCTTCATCCCATTCCTGATCCTGCAGATGCAGGTATGCGAGATTGGAAAGGAGGGTAAGGTTCTCACCATCAAGGTCTACTGCAGTGTTCAAGTACATTTTCGCCAAATCGCGCTTTCCTGTCTCCAGACTGCACAAGGCAAGTTCATTGTAGATGTCGCTGGTTCCCTTGCAATTGGCCAAGGCCGCCAGCAGAGCTGTTTCAGCCTCTGCAAAGTTTTGCAGTCGACGCAATGCCCATCCTTTCAGAAACCATGCATTCCAGACCGAAGGGTTTTGCGAGAGGAACTGGTCCAGCAGGTCGAGCGCCTCCTCTTCTTTGTTCATCTGGATGGCGTCGTATGCTTGCATCAATGATCGGTCATCGGACAGTTTCGATTCGATATCGTTCATGATCCGTTGCACATGTTCACGTTTTTCATCAGGTTGGGCGATGTCCAGATATCGGCTGAGGTATTCTCGGGCAATTTCGACATTGCCTTGATAGAGGTGAAAGAACCCGAGCTCAGAGAGGAGTTGGGCATCCTCGCCGACGACATCCAGTCCTTCCTTCAAGGTTTCCAGCGCTTTTTGCTGATACAAATCGTATGCTGCACCCTTGCTGGCATCCTTGGCTGCCATCCTGTTGTACAAGGTGGCAAGGTTGATGTAGGTGGCGCTTTGGGGGCTCAAATGGCATACAGCCAAAAACAATTCTTCGGCAAACGTGAGATTCTCTTTTTGCTGTTGGGCAATCGCCGCAATATTCAGTTCTTTCACGGCATCGGGTTGGACCGCAAGGACAAACGCACGATAATAGGGTGCATGGGGGTGGTCATTGTGGTAGGCGATGATTTTCAACATGCCTGATACAATCAGTTCCAACGATATTTCCCCGGCATTTTCGAGACTCGTGCGGCCATCAGGTAGTTGCACGGGGATCTGAATGGAGCTGTCGATATGAAACCCATTGATCTCCCGTTCCATCGAAGCGGGTAAAGTGATGAAGAGAATGTTCTTCAGTTCGTCGCGGTGTTCTGTCATGGATGTTGTATTCCTGTATGCAAGAGAAAACCTGCGGTGCCGTACCCGGAGAATGCTCTTGAACCTGTGGTTCAAGGGGGTTACCAGTTCAGCTGAAAATTCTGTTCCATTCAACCCCGGAAGGGAGTTGGATCAATGCAAATCAGCTATGCCGTAACCCAAATGTGTATGTTGAGCCAAGAGACTGTGGCTCCAGGCGCACACCGCAGGAAACTTGTCAAATATCGAAGGCAGCTTGCTGCCTACCTACATGGTACAATAAGAAAGACCTTTGGGAAAGGGGGTTCGGGAAAAAGAAACGGGACCCGAAGGCCCCGTCCATGGACAGCAATCCTGTACAGTATTTCGTCTACAGGGTGGGAGAATCCTCAAGCAATGCATCCAGGTCGACTTCCTCATTGGAGAGGGCGTCGCCACTGGTAAAGCCATCGGCAGCCTCCAACTCGAGTGCAGCGTCATCCAACAGAGGAACATCATCCAGCCCTTCGATAGTCGAAAGGTTCTCCATAGCATTTGCAATGCTTTCCTCAATGAGCTTGTTGCTGGTTGTGAAACTCTCAACATACTCTTCGAGCTCAGCGTTGTGTGCATGTACCAGATCGAACTTTTCTTGCAGCTCTGCCTTCTCCTTGCGAAGCATGGCGATCAAGCCTGCAGCCTTTCTTGTCCGCAGTTCCAGCATTTTTACGGTATCAACGACTGACATGGTTCCTCCTTATGGATGGTTGTACAGGCAGCACCTTGGATTTACTGGGCCAAGGTACCTTTTACTTGAGATACGAGAGCAGAGAAAGCAGCCTTATCCTCAATAGCCATATTGGAGAGGGCCTTTCTGTTGATCTCGATGTTCGAAAGTTTCAGACCATGCATGAACTGAGAGTAATTGAGTCCCTCGGCCTGCACGGCTGCATTGATTCTTGCAATCCAGAGCTTGCGGAAGTCCCGCTTGCGCTCCTTACGACCGCGATATGCATACTGGCCAGCCTTTGCAACAGCGTCTTTTGCCACGCGGTTGTTCGTGCTTCTCCGGCCATAATAGCCTTTTGCCAGCTCAAGAATCTTCTTTCTTCTGTCCTTGTGTTTCGTTCCGTCTACTGCTCTTGGCATATCCCACCCCCCTTACGCGTACGGAAGCATGCTTTTGGCTCTTTTTGCTTCCATATCATCGAGGATTCCAGTAGCACGCAAGTTGCCCTTGCGCTTACTGCTCTTCTTGGTGAGAATGTGGCGGAGGCCCTGCTTTTTATAGCGGACTTTGCCAGTTCCGGTAACGTGGAACCGCTTCGCAGCGGACCTTCTTGTTTTCATCTTGGGCATTGTAGTGCACCTTCCAATTTCGCGCTCTCAAGGAACAAGATCCCCTTGGAGCAGCATATTCAACATCCCATGCGGGATACTGTTACTGATTGTCCTTCTTGGCCGGAGGAGCAACGTTCTTGGCCGGACTGATGATCATACTCATCATCTTTCCTTCCATCAACGCATCTCGGTCAAGGTTGTAGCCTACACCATTTTCCGTAAGCTGGGCAAGTATCTTGTCCAGAACCACTTTCCCCAGTTCAGTGTGGGCTAGTTCACGGCCACGGAAGCGGATGCTGACCTTGACCTTATTGCCTTCGGCAAGGAAGTCGCCGATGAACTTCGACTTAGTTTCAAGATCATGCTTCTCGATCTTCGGCTGCATCCGGATTTCTTTCATCTTGATGACAGTCTGGTTTTTCTTGGCATCCCGTAGTCGCTTTTCTTGCTCATACCGGTACTTTCCAAAGTCGAGGATCTTACAGACGGGAGGGTTCGCGTTTGGGGACACCTCCACCAAATCCAATCCTACACTCTCTGCAAGCATGACAGCGTCATATACGCTCATGATGCCCTTTTGATTGCCCTCGGCATCAATGACGAACACTTCCCTCGCACGGATCTGTCTATTGATCCTCAAATCCTTTGTAGCCAATCGAACTCCTTGTGTTTTCGGTGAAAACCACTATGCATGAACATTAGCCCACCTAAAAGGCAGACGCCAAACAATATATCATAAGGATTGGGGAGTGTCAAAGTACCGCCCCCCAAGGCAATGAAAAATGGCCACCGGTTTTTCGGCGGCCATGTGTAGCAGTTTGCGGTGCATTATGCCTGATTTGCAGAACCGAGTACATTGATATTCTTGTGCATGTACATCTTTTTCAGCTCTTCACGGGCGGGGCCGAGGTACTTGCGCGGATCGAATTCACCGGGCTTCTCCGCAAGGGTCTTGCGGATTACGGCGGTCATCGCAAGTCTGCCGTCACTGTCGATGTTGATTTTACAGACGGCACTCTTGGCGGCTTTACGCAGCTGCTCTTCGGGAATTCCAACACTGTCCTTGAGCTTTCCACCGTATGCGAGGATCATATTCACATATTCCACCGGAACGGAGGATGAACCATGGAGGACGATGGGGAATCCAGGAAGCTGCTTCTCGATTTCCTCAAGGATGTCGAAGCGGAGCGGAGGAGGAATGAGGATACCGTCGGCATTGCGGGTGCACTGTGCAGGTTCGAACTTGTTCGCCCCATGGCTGGTGCCGATGGAGATGGCGAGGGAGTCGACCCCGGTGCGGGAGACGAAGTCCACCACTTCCTCGGGTTTGGTGTAATGGCTCTTCGCAGCACTGACTTCATCCTCAATGCCAGCGAGAACACCCAGCTCACCTTCGACCGTTACATCGTGGGCATGGGCATATTCCACTACTTTCTTGGTGACTGCAATATTTTCTTCATACGGAAGATGGGAGCCGTCGATCATGACCGAAGAGAAACCATTGTCAATGCATTCCTTGCAAGTCTCGAAGGAGTCGCCATGATCAAGGTGCAGAACGATGGGAATTGCATATCCGAGTTCCTTTGCATATTCTCCGGCGCCGCGGGCCATGTTTCTGAGAAGGTTGATGTTTGCATAATCGCGTGCACCTTTGGAAACCTGGAGGATCACCGGGCTCTTGGTTGCCACACAAGCTTGGATAATTGCCTGCAACTGCTCCATATTATTGAAATTATAGGCAGGAATGGCATAACCGCCCTTGACTGCTTTTGCGAACATTTCTCTGGTGTTTACCAGACCGAGTTCCTTATAGGATGTCATAGGTTGCTCCTTATCTAATCGATTCGATTCAAATGTATCTAATCTCAGAAAACAGGTCAACCTGTATACAGCCGTTTCTTGACCTCATGCCGACACCACTCTATATTCATGAATCATGAGAGTACGCAGTATGCCCATCATCGTGGTTTCCCTGCTCTGCATAGCCTTGTTTGCCGGATATGCATTGCTTCCGGGGGTGACCATGCTCGGTGATGCGTGGTATGAACAGACTGTGGTTGCATGCAACCAACCTCGGCTTGCATGGACCGCCCTCAGTCATGGATATCGTTTTTCCTTCAGACGCGTTCCCTTGGATTTTCCGTCGATTCTTCAGAGCTTGCAGAATTGTTCCCCAAGGACTCGGTTTGTCATTGCATCCCCGTTGGTGACCCAGATACTGTCCAGCCGAAAGGATCCTCCTGTCTTTTCCTTCAAAGTGGTCGGTATGTGGGCGAGCGAAGATGACAATGCGTGGTTTTCCCAGGTTTTTTCCCCTCCGGACAAGAGTGCATGGATAAAGCTTGCAAAGGCAAGCCAAAAGCTTGGACAACTGGGCATATGGGCCGGAGACAAGGAGATCAAGTCGTTGGCATCGGACATTCCTTCCGACCTGGTGTTTGCCAAGCGCGCGGAGGAAGATGACCAAGCCTTTTCCCAACGGATGGAGGCTGTGCTGCAAAGCCGTACAATACTCACCATCTACGCCCCGGAACCGGGACCCTGGATGGTGCAGATACTTCGTGATCAAACTTTGAGATGGGTCGTAGAAGCTGCATATCTGCCGTTGATACCCGATTCCCAGGTGAAGGCAGTGGTGGTTGACGACCTTTCCGGTGCGCTTTCAGCGTTGCTTTCCGCAAAGATGAACGAACAGCCCATCCCGCTTTGTCAACGAGTCATCGACCGTTGAGAAAACGATGAAAATTTTCGGAAATATGGAGCTGCAATGCTGCTTCATCCATTCTCCTGAGCTGGGCGGCAAACGCATAGATGTATTGCATATTCAACGGAGTATTCATTTTTCCCCGTACCGGATTTGGACTGAGGTACGGGCTGTCGGTCTCCAACAGCAGGTGATCGAGGGGCAAAACGGAAAAAAGTTCCTGCATTGCCGTATTTGCCCGATAGGTAAGTGGTCCTGCAAACGAGAGATAGAATCCTTTCTCGACAGCCAGAAATGCCAGTTCCTTCGATCCTTGGAAGCAGTGGAACAAACCCGGGATGGGAAAGGCATGTCGCCCAAGTACATCCATGAATTGCGCATCGGCTTCCCGATTATGGAAGATGACCGGCTTGTGCAATGCTTGCGCAAGGTCGATCTGTTGTTCCAACAATTCCTCCTGAAGTGCCTTCGTCCCATAGTTCCAATGGTTGTCCAAACCGATTTCTCCGATGGCAGCAACCGGATATGATTGGATTTGGGAGTGTAAATGCTCAAGTTGTTCTGTGATCGGTTTGTTTCCCTCTGCAACACCCCATGGCCCTATTCCTGCACTCAGACGGATGAATGGATGCTCCTTTGTCAAAAAGTAGCGTTGGGCAAGATCCTCTGCATCGGTTCCGATGTCCAGCCCTTCCATGCCCAGTTCTTGCATCTGGTCAAGCAGGGAGGGGAGTTCGACGCCTTTGCGTGCAATGGAAAGCAAATGAAAGTGTGAATCTATCCTGTGCGGTTGTGTTGGTTGCATACCCACTGTTATACACAAGGCATTTTTTTCTTGCAAGGGAGGTTGCCTGGCGGTGGCAGGCGCTCAGACTGCGTGCTACACTCGATACAAGAAGGAGCTACATCCATGAAACGTATTCTCATCTACTATTCCTTGGAGGGACATACCCGTTTTGTTGCCCGTCGGGTTGCTGGACACCTGGGGTGCGACCTTTTTGCATTGGAAACCGTTAAACCCTATCCATCTTCAGGATTCATGAAATTCTTCATCGCCGGTCGGGATGCAATGTTTCATTGGAAAGTCGCGTTGCAGCAACCGCTTCCCGACTTATCCGCATATGACCAAGTGCTGTTGGCCACCCCGGTTTGGGCTGAGACGGTTTCCAGTCCCCTCTATTCCTACGTGAAACGGACCGATTTCACCGGCAAGGATCTCTATTTGGTGGCTACCTGCAGTGGCGGACCGACCAAGAAATGCTTTGCAACGATCAAACGGAATGTGCACGATGCGCACGTAAAGGGTGAAATCTCCTTCGTCAATGCGAGTGAGGAGCAATGGAAGGATGAGGAGGCATTGGTCGAATTCTGTCGATCGATCCAAGAGTCCGGGAGCTGAGATGAAAGATTTTGATGTTCTGGTGATTGGTGCCGGATTGTCCGGCTTGAGTAGTGCGGCATTGCTGGCCAAACGTTCTGTCAAAGTCGCTTTGGTCGACAAGGCTTCCTGCCCGGGAGGCAGCTGCGGCGCTTTCAAGCGAGAGGATGCCTTCTTTGACCAAGGTTCGTCGATGCTGTTCGGTTGGGGGCTGAAGGGGTTCAACGCCCATCGATTCCTGTTCAATTGTCTTGAACAGGAGATCGATATCATCGAGCACGAACAACTCTATGCGGTACGATACCAAGGAAAGACGATACGCTTTCTGCGGGACATCCAGGCTTTCATCGAGGAGCTGATGCAGTTGTTTCCCGATCAACGGGAACAACTGAAGCGGTTTTATCAGGATATGGAGCGCCTTTACACCCATGTCATGATTGAACATCCTTCCTACACCACAGCTGATGAGGTGGATCGGAAAGCTGCCCTGAAGGCTCTGTTGCATCATCCGCTGTCCTATATTCGATTCCTGTCCATGCTTAATCACAGTGCAAAGGAATTGCTTGACGGCTACTTTACCAATCCGGCCATTTTTGATTTCTTCGACAAATTGACCTCCACCTACAGTTACACCACGGTTGCCGAATCACCGGCCATCCTCTCCTCGGTCATGTTCGTGGACAACCACATCGGAGGAAGCTATTATCCTGCAGGATCCTCTCTGATGCTTCCCGGCAAGCTTGAAAAGGTGGTGGAGGAAAACGGCGGTACCATGATCGCCGGAGCCGAGGTGGTTTCCATCCTCTTTGCGGACGGAAAACCGAACGGAGTCCTGCTTTCCGACGGGAGAAAACTCTTTTCCGACCAATTGATCTATAGTGGGACGGTCTGGAACCTCTATGGCAAACTCATCGATCCAGCTTGGAGCACGGAAGCGAGACGCTCGTGGGCGGCTGGCCAGGTTCCCACCTATCCGAGTGTCGTCCTCTATGCATTGGTTGATGCAAAGGCCATCGATGAAAAGGCTCTTCCGGTGGAGATGCTGGTGGGTAATCCTTCTGCAATTGATGAGCAGGAGGTGACGGTCTATATTCCCAGTCTGGATGATCATACCCTCTGTGAACCGGGCAGGGAAGTGGTGATTGCTATCGGTCCTTCCTTTGTCGATTGGACGAATTTGGACGAGGAAGCATACCAAAAACAAAAGCAAGCCGAGGCACAGAGGATGTTGTCCTACCTTGCAACCCGCTTTACCTCCATCACCGAGCATGTGGTCTATCAGGAATTGGCAAGTCCCAGGACCATCGAACGATATACCATGAAGAACAACGGAGCCGTTGCCGGCCCGAAGCAAATGTTGGGACAGCATATGTTCAAGCGGCTGCATATCCGGACTGAATGGGATACTTTGTTCTGCTGCGGGGAGTCGACGATCATGGGTACCGGGACCCCTACGGTTACCACCAGCGGCATAGCTGCAGCCAATGCAGTGCTGAAAGCCAGGGGATTGGAAACCTTCACTTATGACCCGAAGCGAGCTGAATACGTGCATCTGTTCTCCCCACCGTATACATATGAACAGCTGTACCGCGATTCGGAAGGTGAACGGAAAACCGTTCAGCAGGCAGCCCGGCAGTGCCTGCTTTGTGAGCATCCTGCATGTTGCGCCGGCACCGACTGGGATGTACCTGCGATCATGCGCCGGGTCATGGTCGGCAATTGGGTGGGAGCGCAACGCTTGGTCCGCATTCCGACCGTGCAGACATATCAAGAGATGGAAGCACATTGCATCGGGAAAACACCCGTCTCGATTGGACGAATATGTCGGTATCTCTCTGCATGCGAAAGAGCCCTTCATTCGCCTCAATCCCTCTGATGCCATGGATTTCACGAACGGTCTTATTCCTGGTAGAGATATCCTCCCATCGTTCTGAACACAGAGCCTTGCTGTAGAGCAGCCTGTACATTGCGTTGCAAGCTTGTTTTGGCAGGAAAGGCAGGAACATCCTCCGCTTTCAGATTGAAGGCGAATACCCGTTCAAAAATCTGGGCTGTAGTGAAGGGGACGGGGAACTTGGAGAAGCGTTGCATGAAAAGTACCAAGTTGCTCCGTTTTGCAGCAACAAGGGAAAGGCTTGGATCGAGCAACCATGAATTGCAGGCAAAAATGCGATGTGCAGGGAAGACTTTCCTTGCCTGCAGCAAAGACGATTCCACCACGGATTCCGACAATTTTTCTCCGGCACTGATGTGAATGTGCAACGCATCGGTATTCGTATCCGCCAGCAATGCAAGATCTTGCATCGCCCATCGGGAAGGGGTGCGGTCTATACTTCCGCTTTCCGGATCCACCTCATGGGCGATGAGATGGGTGTCGCGTTCCTCCAATCGGGTCTTCCATCCGGAAGGAGCGAGGAACCCTTGTGTGTTGCAGATTAATCCCTGCTGCGCCACCAACACCTTTTTCCGGCCATACCGGTATAACCGATACGGGTAGGAGAAGGGCTTCGGTTCAAATTGCAGACGTCCCAATTTGAGCAACCCGGCGACCAGATGGCGGCTGATCCAATGCAGTTGGGTCAACCCCACTTCCCCGGAGTGGGTATTTGCATACTGTTCCGTCCAGACGGCGATATCGCCCAGCGTATCCCACATGATGTTCGGCTCGATCTGCTTTTTTTCGTATACCGTTGTAATGGCAGGAGCGCATGCGTCGATGAGTACCAATGGATAACGGGGGCCGAACATCCCCATTCCTTGGGAAAGGACTACAGTGATGCGATGTACATTTTCTCCTGCAATGGCCAGTCGCAGCTCATTGACAAGTTCGGTATGGATTTGCGTACGGGCGAAGGACCGTCCGGCTTTGCGGATCGTCTCTTTTTGCTGTTCGGTCAATCCTATCGCTTCGAGGAAATCTTTCTCCATACGAAAAGCATGGAAGGTGTCCTGCTTTCCGTCAAGCTTTTTTCTAGAATCCTGCTTGGGTTGGTGGTATCATCTTGGTATATGTTCCTACGAATCCTGCAATTGTATCAGGCGAGAAGTCTCTTCTTCTGGGAATTGTTCGTCCAACATGTGATGATCACCCTTCTGTGCGTTTCGCTGATCACCCTCATCGGGTTGATTTTGGGGATTCTGATGACCCGAAATCCTTTGCTTGCAACCCTGGTCCTCAGAATAACCAGTTTTCTGTATACCATCCCTTCCATCGCCTTGTTCGGAATCCTCGTTTCGATTTCCGGCATCGGACTGAAAAGTGCCGTCATCGCCATTGTCCTGTATGGTTTGCTGCCCATGGTCCGCAGTACCTATACCGGGCTGCGGCAAGTGCCTTCGGAGGTACTGGAGGCTGCCGAGGCAATGGGAACAACCGGTTGGCAATTGTTGTGGGGCATACGATTCCCGCTGGCACTTCCGGTTATCTTCAATGGGTTCAGGACCATGGTTGTCATGACCATAGCCCTGGGGGGCATCGCCTCCTTTATCGGTGCCGGTGGTATGGGACGGGCCATCTGGCGGGGTATCTCCACCAATTTCCCGGAAATGACCATTGCCGGAAGTTTGTTGATCGCCTTGCTCGCAATCGTCTCGGATCTATTGCTCGAAATGTTGGAACGTGTATTGAGAATCAGGTTTCTGGGAGAGGAGGAAAACGGACATGCCTAAGCGTTTTGGATGGCTTGCCATCGTATGTGTGGTTGCCCTTCTGGGGATCGGCTGCAAGAAGGAACAGGATGTGATCGTCATCGCCAGCAAACCGGTGACCGAGCAGTTCATTTTGGCAGAGATGTTGACGTATCTGGTGGAAGCGCATACCGACCTTTCCGTTCGACAGACGCTGGGAATCGGGGGAGGTACGAGCAATATCCATCCGGCCTTGCTCAAGGGGGATATCGATATGTACCCCGAGTATACCGGTACCGGCTGGTTGTTCGTGCTCAAACAGGCTCCCATCCATGATGCACAAAGCTTGTACCAGAAGGTCAAGCAGGCGTATCAGGAACAGCTCGATCTTACCTGGTCTGGTCTGTATGGGTTCAATAATACCTACCGAATCGCCGTTTCCCGGCAGGCGGCCGAACGCTATCAGCTGAAGACGACCAGCGATCTTGTCCGGGTCAGCGATCAACTGGTGTTTGCCGCCAATCCCGATTTTCTGGAGCGGGATGATGGGTATCCTGGTTTGGTTAAGGCATACGGTCTTTCCTTCAAGGCAGTGAAGGAAATTGATATCGGGTTGCGCTATGAGGCCATCACGAGCGGCGATGTGGACGTCATCACCGTATTTTCCACCGATGCCCGTCTGAAGACTGAACCAGTGGTGGTGCTGGACGATGACTTGTCGTATTTCACCAACTACCATGCGGCTACCGTCATCCGAAGTGAAACGTTGCGGAACCATACTGAATTGAAAGCAGTGCTTGAAATGCTTACCGCTAGGATCTCCGATGAGGATATGATCGGTATGAACTATCAGGTGGAGATTGAAAAACAGGATCCCAAGGCTGTTGCGAAGGAGTTCTTGACCAAGAAGGGCTTGCTTTGATGGAGTATGCGATCGAATTCGAACACATCAGCAAATCCTATACGGCTGAAGAGGTGGTCCTTAGGGATATCAATCTGTCCATACGGGAGGGCGAGTTTGTCGTCCTGCTTGGTCAGTCGGGGTGTGGGAAGACCACGTTGCTCAAGATGGTAAACAAGCTGATAGGCTTCGATACCGGCTATCTCAGGGTGCAGGGTAGAAAACTCAGCGATTGGGATGTTGAGGTGCTTCGCCGCTCGATCGGGTATGCCATCCAACAGGTCGGCCTGTTCCCTCATCTCCGCATTTGGGAGAACATCAGTTACGTACTCAAACTCCAAGGAGTTCCCAAGGAACAACGTATAGATCGTTCCGCCCAGTTGCTCTCCCTCGTCGATTTGAAACCGGAATATCTGATGCGCTATCCCCGACAACTCAGCGGAGGGCAGAAGCAGCGAGTGGGGGTGGCCAGAGCCTTGGCTGCAAATCCTTCCATCCTGTTGATGGACGAACCATTTGCCGCGGTGGATGAGCAGACCCGGCTCCAGTTGCAGGAACAACTGCTGGGCATCCATCGCAAGTTCGGTCAGACGGTTCTTTTCGTTACCCATGACATCCATGAGGCGTTCCGTCTGGCAAACCGCATTGTATTGATTTCCGAAGGGAAAATCATGCAGGATGGCACCAAGGAGGAATTGGTTTTTCATCCAGCACACCCCTTTGTGCGGACCTTCCTCGGTTTGAAAGGATTTTCCGCCCTGTTCGACGAAAAGGTGCTATCTTCCTTGTATGCACAAGTCCAGGCAGGTCAGCTTTCATTCGGACAGTGTATTGATTCACTTTCCAATCTCTCAAAGGCAAGATGATCGGCAGAATCCAGTCACCGGAGGTTTTCGGAACCATGAAACAAATGATGCATGACAAAGAAGAACGTGAACGGTTGCTTACCGTGTTGCAGACACGGTTTTTCGCACAGATACAGCGGCATGCCGATCTTGCCTGGGAACCGATTGCCCGACGCTTGGAGTCGTCAGAATCCAAGCTCGATGCTCTATTCGCCATGGAAGCGACGGGAGGCGAACCCGATGTGATTGGATATGACCAAGAAAAGGATGCCTATCTCTTCTGTGATTGCGCACCGGAAAGTCCAGTCGAGAGGAGAAGCCTCTGTTATGACCGAGCGGGATTGGAATCAAGAAAATCCTATCCTCCGCGAAGCAGTGCCTGTGATGAAGCAGCAGCGATGGGTGTCGAGTTGCTGCATGAGCAAGAGTATCTTCTGCTACAGACCAAGGGCGCGTTCGATTGCAAGTCCTCCAGCTGGATTGCAACACCCGATTCAATCCGACGGCAGGGTGGGGCGCTCTATGGGGATCGACACTACGACCGGGTATTCATCTACCACAATGGGGCACAGTCCTATTATGCGTCTCGCGGCTTCAGATCTATGTTGTGGGTGTGAACGGACGGGAAGCTGGGGAGCGATTCTTGTGTATTGTATGAGGATGTCGCCATCTGGATCATAGAGAAGGTGGCCTGAACGTCATCCAAGCGATGAATCGAGATATAAACCCTGCTGGTATTTTTTCATGAATATGCCGAAGGTTGGTTCGGGAATCGGTGGAGTAAAATAATTGCCTTGAACATATTCACAATCCAAGGCGATGGCCGTATCCATCACTTGCTTTGATTCAATCCCTTTTGCCAGTACTTCAATCCCCAAGGTGCTTGCCGTTTCCTTGAGCGCTGTGTATACGGTGCGCAAGGGAAGCTCATATGTGGAGAAATCAAACTTGATGGTGTCAAAATCCGCACAGAGAAGTGCATGGAGATCAAAGGATGTCTCGTGGAACACATCCAAGGAAATGCGGAACTGTTTTTCCCGCAATGCTTGGATGGTTTGTGCTGATTGGGGAAGACTCAAGGCGGTGTCCTTGACGTCCAACTCAATTTGGCACGGATTCAGACCATGATTGGCGGTAAGTTCTTCTAAAAACGTGCAGAATGATGGAGTCAGGCTTTCATCACTTACATTCACGACGATCCTGAAGGAGTAGGGAATGATGCGCAAGAGCATGTAGCTTCGGATGATGCTGAACGTTTTTTGGATGATGATCGTGTCAATCTGCGCGAGATGCTGCAACTCGCTCGCGATGTCCTTGAAGATGGAGGCGCTCAGCACCCGAAAACCTCCCAGCTGCCATCTTCCAAGGCTTTCCACCCCGATGACTTCAAATGACTTGGAGTCGATGATCGGTTGGAAGAATGGATTGAACTCATTGCTCCAAGTAGGGGAGAGAAAGCCTTGCTTGCATTCATCGATATCGAGTTTCCGAGCCCTGATTCGTTCATCGGCAACCAGGAGCTTGCACTGTTTCGCTTTTGCCTGCATTGCAGTGTAATAGGCCAGATCCATCAGCTGTTCCAGACTCTCCATCCGATAGCGGATTCCTGATGCTGCACATCCTATGACTTGGGAGAACTGCGGGGGAGTATCAGAGGCAGGGGCCTGGAGAATGCGTGCAATCCTCTCGGAAATCGTTTGGGCGACAATCGTCTGGTATTCGGTCTTTTCAGCATCATGGGTGCAAAGAGAGGCGGGAAATTCCCTCAGGACGGCGAATGAGTCGCTTCCCACCACCTGGACATTGGAGGTGCCGAAATAGTGATCCAGTTCCGTCTTGATTCGGCCGTGGATGGTTTCAAGGCTTTGTTGATTGACGCAGGATGAAAAGAGTCCTTTTGATTGCAATGTGATGTAGAGGCAGAAATGGTCCTCCAGCCTCGCCTGCGTAGTCTCAAATCGTGAGAAGAATGTAGCCTTTCGTATATGGTTCCGCTGGGCAAGGTGTGATGTTCCGACTATGAGCACCAGCCCTATACCGATGAAGAGGGGAAAGTTCGTCATTCTCCACGCATCGGGCAGAAATGCAATCATGCACAAACCCAGCAAAGCGATACTGTATATGTAGTTTCGGTTCACGACGTTACCTCGTTTCGATTGATGCTGCTGATTTTGGAAGAGGGCCTTTCTTCCCAAGCGATGAAAGGAAAGAAAGGCCCGTTTGGAAACAATTCAGACTGAAGCGGTTAGTCGGTGGGTTTTACAAAATAGCTGCCGCGGTTCTTCAGCAGGAGTTTTGTTCCATCCACCACTGCAGTCAACGGACGTTTGGAAATGTAGAAGTCCATCCCAACACGCTTGTGCAGAAATTCATCCACGCCATCGATCAAGGCTCCGCCGCCGCTGATGTAGATGCCGTTTACGATGATGTCGGACGAAAGTTCCGGCGGGGTATTCTGCAGGACCTTCAGAACCATGGTTGCGATGGATTCAAACGGCTTGACCAGTACGTCCCGGATTTCGGTTTCCGTGACCGTGATTTTCTTCGGCAATCCGGTTACCACGTCTCGTCCACTTGCCCAGGTCTCACGGGGATTCTCGATGGTCTCGTGCAGGGATCCGATTTCCATCTTGATTCGTTCTGCGGTTTTCTTGCCGATCAAGAGTCCATGAACGTACTGCATATGGTTCATGATTTCGTTGTCGAAATAATTGCCCGCGATCCTGTTCGATTCCGAGACAACGATATCCCCCAGGGACAACACTCCGATATCGGTGGATCCTCCGCCGATGTCGATGATCATCGAACCGTTGCTGCTGAAGATATCCAAGCCAGAGCCGATGGCCCCTGCTTTCACTTCCTGCTCGATGAATACTTCTTTCACCCCAAGCTTGTTGCCCAGGTCCATGAAGGAATCGCGTTCAAGCTGGGTTACTTCAGAAGGACAGCAGAGCAGCAATGTTGATGCGGAAATATCGATGTGGATATTCTCCACTTTGTGCAGGGACATTTCAATGAGTTTCTTTGTCGCCTCTATGTCGGAGATGACCCCCTGGTTCAGCGGACTGACAATTTTGATGCCATGGTGCCCTTTGCCGATCATATTGGCGGCCATGGTTCCGGTCGCGATGACCTCGTTGGTCTCATAGTCGAAGGCGATGACGGAAGGTTCGTTCGTGATGATTCCTTCCCCCTCGACGTAGACCAGGATATTGGCGGTTCCCAAGTCGATGCCGATATTCTTTCCCAAGGTAGCGCTATTTTCTTTCTCTTTGTCTTTCTCTTGTTTGCGAATGCTTAGTGCCATGATGCTCATCTCCTACAGTTGAAGCGGATTCACCAGATAATCTCCGCGGTTCTTGAGTAAATACTTCGTGCCTTCAGCCACACAGGTAAGCGGATTTTGGACCACTCGCACAGGAACTTGGATACGCTTCTGTACGAATTCCTCAATCCCTCGGATCAACGAGCAGCCTCCGGTGAGCAGGATTCCATGCTTGTAGATATCAGCTGACAACTCAGGGGGCGTGTCCTTGAGCACCGCGGCGATGAGTTTGACGATTTCCTCGAATACCGGATTGAGGACCGTCTGAACTTCCTGGGTTGAGAGCATGACCCACTTGGGAATGCCTTTCACCATATCCCGTCCGGCGTATTTGTTAACCACCGATTTTGCATTCTCGTGCAGATCACCCAATTCGATTTTCATCCGTTCGCTTGTCAATTCTCCGATTTCCACACTCTGGGTTTTCTTCACGTATTTACAGATTTCATCATCCATGAAGCTGCCGGCTTTTCGGATGGTACGAGAGATGACGATATCGCCGAAGGAAATGACCCCCACATCCGTGGTGCCTCCGCCGATGTCGACGACCATCACCCCTTTTGACTTGAAGATGTCCACTCCGGAACCAAGGGCTCCTGATTTGATCTCCTCTTCGATGAATACGTCGGTTATGTTCATTTTCGCAGCCAGGTCGACCATGACATCCCGTTCTATCTTCGTCACCTCCGAAGGACAGCAGATCACACACGTGATCTTCGACAGGTTTTTCTCCGTAAGGTTTTCAATCTTGCCCAGTACGTAGGTAAGCAGGGCTTTTGCGGCTCGCATGTCGGAGATGACCCCATTTCGAAGTGGTTTCACCACTGCTATTTTGGAATGTACTTTTCCCAACATTTTATGGGCATCCTCACCGGCGGCAACGATTTTGCCAGATTCCCGGTCAAATGCAATTACCGAAGGCTCATTGAAAATGATCCCTTTTTTCTCAAGGAATACCAGAAGATTGGCTGTTCCCAAGTCAATTCCCAGACCATGATTATCGTTCACGATTGCTGCACTCATTGTTAAACCTTCCTATACTTCGCTATAAAAATGTTTGTTCGTCATCTTGAGCATTTTTTTACATCCATCGATTACCGCGGTGAGGGGGACCTCAGAGAGATACACCGGGATATGGGCGATCTCGGCAAAGTATTCCTTGATGCCGGGAATCTGTGAGCATCCACCGGTAAGCAGAATGCCTGAATCCACCAGATCACCTGCGAGTTCAGGAGGGGTTTCCTCCAAGGTTGCAAGCAATACCGCTTTGATCGGTTCGAAACAGTTCAGCAAAACTTCCCGGATTTCCTCCGTGTTCAACAGGGCTTGGCGAGGAAGACCACTGACCAAATCCCGGCCCATGGCCTGGAAGATCAAGGGGTTGCCTTCTTCGTCGGAAGGAAGGGGACCAGTCAAGGAAGCAAGGGCGATTTTAATCTTTTCGGCGGTTTGGTTGCCGATTTCCAGTTTGTGTACGGTCTTGACGTGATCGATAACCTGTCTGTCGAAGAAATCACCGGCGACCTTGATGGATTTGGAGAGGACCACTTCCCCGAGGGAAAGGATTCCGAAGTCGGTAGTACCGCCACCGATGTCAATGACCATGTGCCCGCGTGGAGCGAAGATGTCGATCCCGGAACCCATGGCTGCAGCTTTGATTTCTTCCTCAATCTCTGTGTTCTGTATGCCCAGTCCATGGCCAAGTTCCACGATGGCCTCTTTTTCCGTATTGGTGATTTCGGAGGGTATGCAGATCAACAGTTTGTTGATGGATGCCAAGTTGGACAGGAATATCTTATCCAAGGTGAACAAGAGGATTTCCCGAATCAGTTGGATGTCCGAGATCACCCCACCTTGCATTGGTCTTGCAACTTCGACTTTGTTGTGGGTTTTGCCATCCAATTTGGCAGCCTCATTCCCTACCGAGACCACATTGCCGGTTGCCTTGTCGATTGCAATGATTGACGGTTCATTGAACAGGGTTCCTTGACCTTCGACATAAATGAGAAGGTTTGAGGTTCCGAGATCGACACCCACGGATAAGTTCGATTTTTCCTTCATCGTGTTCTACCTCCAGAGAAATGACAGAGATTTCTAGAGTTGGCATCCTCTCTAGATGAATAACCTGAGTATTCAGATGTATTCGTTTTGTAACCATTTCCAAATCAAAATTGTTTGATTTTTCCGGTTCAGTTAAGCATGCCCCAAATCAGCTGTCAATCAAAAAGTTACACATTTTTTCTTATATTGAAAGGACTTATCGCATATGACAATGACTATGTCTGAACTGATTTTTCTTAAAATTAGGACACGTGACAAGTCTTTCTGACGGATAAGTTGATCCAAGTGCCTATATACTAGTATTTTAGAATTGTGCATATGTTTTATCTGGTGGGGAATATGTATGACAAGTGGCACAAGAATTTGCAGGAGTTGAGAATAAACTTTATATTTTAGCATAAAAACTGATAAAAAGAGGTTGTTTTGAAGTTCATGCCTGTAAGATTATGCCTACTTCTTTCATAAGACGTGAGTAGCCTTCATGTAGTGTTCTAGGCAAATTAGGGTATCCGTTTCTGGTATGAACATGAGGGTGCTCCGTATATGTATCTTGTACACCATACATAAAATACAATAAATATACTCAGTACAAAGTTGGGATTTACGTACAAAAAGCATGCAAGATTGGGTATGAGCTCAAGAGGGTTAAATATAGTGAATTTGTAGGAAATTATTGAGTCTGTGGGAAGAAGTGTCCCTTGTCATACCAATGCCGGACGCACGGTTTTTAGTGCTGCAACACAAAAAGGGCGGCCGTTTGCTCTGGCCGCCCCACTGATGCATGGAGGGGAAATCCCTTGATCCCTTCATTCCTTGGAAACGGATTTCGGGATTGCATCCCGCATCGATAGCAGTTCTTGTATCCCTTTGATTGAACCGAACAATCCTGCCAATTCCGTGGGAAGGAAAATTTTCTGGCTCGATCCATTGGCGATATCCTTGGCAATTTCATTCTGGGACCGAAGCACCTCGGTCATCAGCAGGTTGTTGGCTCCTTCCTGCTCTGCATAGACCTTTCGTACTGCATCCAAGCCGACAGCTTTGGCGAGTTGGACCAGCCTGATTGACTCGGCTTCTCCTTCAGCGAGCAGGATCTTCTCCGATTTAATCGCCTCGGCCTTCATGATTCGTGACTCGGCTTCGCCCTGCGCATTGAGGATAAGGCTCTGCTTGTTCCCTTCCGCTTCCAGGATTGCAGCCTGCTTCTTCCCTTCTGCAATCGTAACTTCCTGACGACGGGTACGTTCGGCACGCATCTGCCGTTCCATATCTTCTTTCAGATCGCTCGGAGGCACGATGTCCTGGATTTCCACCCTCAGTATCTTCACTCCCCATTTGTCGGTGGCTTCATCAAGGATTCCCCGCAGTTTTTGGTTGATGGTATCCCTCGAGGAAAGGCTGGTGTCGAGATCCATTTCTCCAAACACATTACGCATGGTCGTTCGTGAAAGCTCGCGGATGGCCATGATGAGATCGCTGATCTCATATAACGCTTTATGGGGTTCTATGATCTGATAAAATATGAGCGTATCGACGGTAAGGTTGATGTTGTCACGGGTGATGACCGATTGCGATGGGATGTCATACACTTGTTCCCGTAGATCCACACAGTACGGAGAAAGGCCTTCTTGTTTGTAATTCAGGTGTTTGACTACACGTTTCTTATCAAGAAAGGGAATGATGAAATTGATGCCTGATTCCAGGGTCCGGACATAACGTCCCAGCCGTTCAATGATTATGGCCTGGCCTTGGGGAACCTGCTTGATGCCTTTGAGCACAATGAGTACCACGAAAAGAGTGATTGCAATCAAAATGTAATATTCTTCCATGACTTACCTCTGTTCCACTACAAGTTTCACCCCTTCAACACGAAGGACACGCACTTGCATGCCCACGGGGATGATCGCTCCGGTATCGGAAAGGGCCGACCAAATTTCGCTATGGACCCGTACCTTTCCGGTGGCATGTACGCCATCAACGGTTTCGGTGATGACACCCTGTTCCCCGATGAGGGCCGCTGTATTGGTATCCGTTCGGTTCTTACCGCTAAATTTGCCTACAAATATCCGTCGGACAAATACAGTAAGCAAAAGGAGTGCAAGGGTGAAGGTGCTCAGGACGACAGCGAAAGGTGCATGGAAGTATGCCGGTATTGCTGCGATGATGAACGAAACCCCGAACCACATGATGATGAATCCAGGAGTTATGATTTCCAGAATCATCAAGACTATTCCCAGTACCACAAATACCCACCACATGTTGCATACCTCCTGACGAATCTATGCTGAAGGGCTGGAAAACACTTTCATTGTCACAGTAAAACGGGGTATATGGTCTGTCAATGTCGGTATGGTTCATATTCGTGAGCTATGCAGTGATTTTTTGAACAGGGAGGTTTTTGGTTGTGCAATCACGCCTGTCAGAAAAACAACAAAAAAAATAGGAAATGAGTATGTGGATTCATCTCATTTCCTATTACCTGTCTTTGTAGTGTTTATGCCGAAAACGGG
>NZ_JBFWIJ010000024.1:0-47660 GCF_050256055.1 Sphaerochaeta sp.
CGCACCGTCTCTATCCAGGAGCCGTCGCCCAGTTTGGACCGGATATTCTTTATATGGGTGTCGACCACCCGCTCATATGATTCTACGTTGTAGTCGAAACACTCTTCCAAAATCTGTGAACGCGAAACCAGATGGTGGGAATTCTCGATCAGGTAGGCGAGAATCCTCCACTCTGCAGCGGTGAGGACCACATCCTGATCATCCACAACCACCCGATGATCCTGCTCGTCGAAGCGCATCCAATGGTTGGACGCATACAAAAGCCCATCGGACGGGCGGTAACGGTTGTTCGAAAAACGTCTGAGCACCGCCTGCACCCTGAGCACCAGCTCCTTGGGCGAGAAAGGCTTGGAGATGTAGTCGTCGGCTCCAAGCTCAAAGCCGAGGATCCTGTCGCTCTCCTCCGTCCGGGCGGTCATGAAAATGACCGGACAGTCACACCTTTCCTTCATCTGCTTCACAAACGCAAACCCATCACCATCGGGAAGCATGACGTCCTGGATCAGGAGGGAGGGAACCTGAAGGGAGAAGGCCTCCTTGGCCGTCTTGAGATTGGCGAACGTACGGACCCGGTACCCGGAAAGTTCCAGATATTGGCGCACACCCTCGCGAATCACCTCATGGTCCTCCACGATGTAAATCAAGGCCTGTTGTTCGCTTTCCTGTTCTGCCATACGCTATTCCTGTGCCTCGGCACCTGCAGCACCCCTGCTAGACGTACTTCTACCGGCAAATCGGTAGCCGTACCCACGCACCGTCTCAATCCACTGGGAACCCAACGGCCCCATTTTCGCCCGCATGTTCTTCACATGTGTGTCGACGATCCGATCGTACGACTCGAAACTATAATCGAAACAATGCTCCAAAATCTGGGAGCGGGTGATCAAAATGCCACTGTTGCTCACCAAATAACTCATGATCCTCCATTCAGCGGCAGTGAGGGGAATCTGCCTTCCATCGACGGAAAACATATGGGAAACCTCATCCAACTGCAGCACCGAATTGCCAAGCGTCCAGCTCGACCCACTGTGGAAGGCTGAGGCACTGACCTCCATCCTTCTGAAGAGGGCATGGACCCGTAATACCAATTCCTTCGAACTGAACGGCTTGCAAACATAATCATCCGCACCAAGTTCGAAGCCCAAGATCCTGTCGCTTTCAGCCACCCTGCCCGTCACAAAAATAACCGGGAAGGAATAGGTCTGCTTCAACTTCTTGAGAAAGGTGAAGCCGTCCCCATCGGGAAGCGGGACCTCCATCATGATCAGGTCGGGAACCTGACGGGAAATCGCCAACTGCACCCCGTGCAGATCCTCATAGGACTGTACCTCATACCCCGAAAGTTCAAGATACTGCTTGATCCCTTCCCGGTCCTCGGCACTTCCATCAACGACATAAATCATTTTCATACTCTACATCACCATACCTTTGCTCACCTGACAAGCATTTGTGGTCAGTCAACACATTACTCCACAGTATCTTCACATTGCCTCTCAATAATATGCATATTGTGAACTGCATGTCAAATTAAACCCATGTTGACCAAACACTTCACCAAATGCGCAACAACATGAACTCCCAGTATACAGCTATTGTATTGCAACGCCCCAACCAGCTCGATACACTCAACACCATGAATCACCGCTACCCCACGTTGCTGGCCGACGGTCTCATCCTGCTTGCATGCATCCTTGCCATTCTGGCGGTCAACAAAGCCACCTACAGCCAAGGAAGCGGATATCTGCAGGTACAGACCCACGATGCCACCTACCGCTACAGCCTTTCCACGAACCGGGATATCCATGTGGACGGCCCGCTCGGGGATACCTATATCGTCATCAAGGACGGGCAGGCACGCATCGTCGACTCGGCCTGCCCCACCAAGAGTTGCACCTTCCAAAAGCCAATTTCCACCGCACGCTCTTGGATCGCCTGTCTCCCCAACCAAGTCCTGCTCACCGTGGTGGGGCCCTCGGACACTACAGCGGAGGTCGATGATGTCGCGAATTGAACGAAAGATAGCCTTCATCTGCGCGTCCACACTTCTGCTTTCCACTTTGGAATATCTGATTCCCAAACCCCTGCCCTTCCTCCGACTTGGACTGGCGAACCTGCCTTTGCTGGTTATCCTGGACAATATCGCCTTCCTGCCCTACCTGGCCATCCTGGTGGTGAAAGCAATCGGACAAGGCATGGTATCGGGGACGCTGTTCTCCTACCTCTTTTTCATCTCCCTCGCAGGAACACTTTCCAGCGGCCTGGCAATGAAGGCGGTCAAAAGCCTGTTCAAAGGCCATGTCTCCACGGTAGGTTGCAGTCTGGTGGGAGCTTTCGTCAGCAACCTGGCGCAATTGCAGGTAGCCTCGTGGGTAGCCTACGGGCCATCCATCTGGGTGGCGGCCCCCCTGATGCTCACCCTCGGGCTGGTCACCAGTTTTGTATTGGGGCTGCTCGCAGGCCAGTATCTGCAGAAAGGAAGCATACCCAAGGCACTTAAGGAGGACTCCCTTGCTCTCGGAATGCCTTTGGTCAGCGAGAAAGCACACTATAGCAGCGTGGCAGTTGGAAGTCTGGTGGCCATCATGGCCATCCTCTTTGCAGAAGGTACGGCATACCTGGCGGTCCTGACGCTGCTCATGTATGGAATGCAGGCGGTTTCCGGAAGAAGGATCCGCATCCTTCCTCCCTTGATGCTCACCCTTTCGCTGGTAGTGCTCAGCCTCTTTGAACCGAACGGCAAGGTACTGCTTTCCATAGGATCGGTCGCCTTTACCGAAGGCGCCTTGCTTTCGGCCCTTACCAAAGCCCTCAGACTTGTCAGCCTGCTGGCTGCCAGCCAGTGCCTGTCCGCGAGCAATCCGAGGATCAAAGGGAAGGCGGGTGCAGTCCTGATGCTCACCCTCTCCTATTTCAGTGTACTCTCCTCCTCCTTCAAAGCAACCTCAGGCAGTCTGATCCATCGGATCGATCAGGCACTGTTGACCACTGCTTCAGTCGATGCCGCCGCCCCCTGCTCGCCTATTGTTGCCAAGAAACCCATCAAAGCATCCTTGTTTCTTCTGCTTACGGGAATCATCATTACCATTGCGATAATCAGCAGATTTTCTAATTAAATTACAATATGGATAATTAATTTGAATTTAAGATTATTAAATTAATTATTATTACAGTTTTATCTTTTTAATATGCACTCATCTGAAAATGAGTGCATTTCTTTTCTCAATTTATTGTACAAATTCACTTAAATCCGCTTGACCTTAATAGATATTTTTTTATACATTTTGGCCATCAAACAGAGACAGGAGTGCATCATGGCAGAAAAAGAACACACCGATCAGCTCTTTGCAGGACAAGCTGAACTGCAAGATCTCATCGAACGGGTCAAACGCGCACAAACCAAATTTTCAACCTACAGTCAGGAACAGGTTGACGCCATATTCCGGGCCGCAGCCATTGCAGCCAATGACGAACGCATTAAACTCGCGGCCATGGCGGTCAAGGAAACCGGCATGGGCATTCTGGAAGACAAGGTCATCAAGAACCACTTCTCCGCAGAATACATCTTCAATAAGTACAAGGATGAGAAAACCTGCGGTATCGTAGAAGTGGATGAAGGATTCGGGATCAAAAAGATTGCTGAACCCAAAGGTGTCATCTGCGGGATCATCCCGACGACCAACCCCACCAGTACCGCCATCTTCAAGAGTCTGATCAGCCTGAAGACCCGCAATGCCATTATTTTCAGTCCCCACCCTCGTGCCAAGGAATGTACCTGTGAAGCGGCCCGAATCATTTTGGAAGCTGCGGTGAAAGCGGGAGCTCCCGAGGACATCATCGGTTGGATCGAGGAACCATCCCTGGAGAAAACCGACTATCTGATGCGACACCCCATGGTGAACCTGATTCTGGCCACCGGAGGGCCGTCCATGGTCAAGAGTGCCTATTCCTCCGGCATTCCCGCCATAGGAGTGGGCCCTGGCAATACGCCGGCTTTGGTGGACAAGAGTGCGGACATCAAGATGGCGGTCAGTTCAATTCTCATGTCCAAGACCTTCGACAACGGCGTGGTCTGCGCCTCCGAGCAGGCGGTTGTCTGTCATCAGGATATCTATGACGTCATGAAGGAAGAATTCATCCAGCGGGGAGCCCGCTTCCTGAGCGAACAGGAGGCTGATGCCTTGCGCAATGTGATCATTGATCCGAAACGGGGAACGGTGAATCCGGCCATTGTCGGCCAAAGTGCGGCAAAGGTTGCACAGATTGCCGGTTTCTCCATACCCGCCTCCACCAAGGTCCTCATCGCAGAAGTGACCGAAATCGCCCAAGGAGAACCCTTCGCCCACGAAAAACTCAGTCCCGTCCTGGCGATGTACCGCTGCGAGAATTTCGGGGACGGAACAGCCAAGGCCGCCAAGTTGGTCGCCCTCGGTGGATTCGGACATACCAGTGTGCTCTACATCGATGAGAAGGAGACGGAGAAAGTCGATACCTACAGCAAAACGGTGAAAACCAGTCGGGTGTTGGTAAACATGCCGGCAAGCCAAGGTGCAATCGGGGACATCTACAATTTCCGGCTTGAACCTTCCTTGACGCTCGGATGCGGATCATGGGGAAACAACTCCATCAGTGAGAACGTCGGCCCGAAACATCTGCTCAACATCAAGACTGAAGCATCCAGGAGGGAAAACATGCTCTGGTTCAAACTGCCGCCCAAACTGTATTTCAAATACGGCTGTCTTCCGGTCGCCCTCGGCGAACTGAAGGGAAAGAAACGGGCGTTCATCGTCACCGACTCCTTTTTGTTCTCCAGCGGCATGGTCGACAAGATTACCAACACGCTGGAACAGCTGGGCATCGAGACCGAAACCTTCCACCAAGTCAAACCCGACCCCACCCTGGCAACCATCTCCGAAGGGATGAAGTTGATCAACGCCTTCAAACCCGATGTACTCATCGGTCTGGGCGGAGGATCTCCCATGGATGCGGCAAAGATCATGTGGCTGCTCTACGAACACCCCGAGGTAAAGTTCGAGGGGCTCGCCCTCCGGTTCATGGACATCCAAAAGCGTATCTATGCCTTCCCTGACATGGGCAAGAAAGCAGAATTGGTCTGTATTCCCACCACCAGCGGAACAGGAAGTGAAGTCACCCCGTTCGCCATCATCACCGATGAGAAAACCGGCATGAAGTGGGCGATCGCAGACTATGCACTTACCCCGAGCATGGCGATCGTGGACAGTGAACTGGCCATGGGACAACCCAAAGGCCTGACCGCAAGTTGCGGACTGGACGTTCTGACGCATGCGTTGGAAGCCCTGGCTTCAAGTATGTCTACCGATTATACAAACGGTCTGAGCTTGGAAGCCGCCCGCATGATCTTCAAGTATCTACCCCAGGCATACCGCAACGGAGCGGACAAGAAAGCCCGAGAGAAGGTACACAATGCTTCCACAATTGCTGGAATGGCCTTCTCCAACGCTTTTCTGGGAGTCTGCCACTCCATGGCTCACAAGCTGGGCGCCCAGTTCCATATTCCCCACGGCATGGCCAACGCACTGCTGTTGTGCAATGTCATCCGGTACAACGCCACGGACAATCCGACCAAACAGGCGGCCTTCCCGCAGTATGAGTATCCCTCTGCTGTGAGCAGGTATGCCCGGGCAGCGGATTACATCGCCATGGCGGTCAATGACCAGCAGAACACCCCGTACATCAAGACCAAGGCGCAGGACACCCAACAGCAACGGGTCGAGGAACTGGTGAAGGGAATTGAGAAGCTGAAGAAGGAACTGGACATTCCCAATTCCATCAAGGAATGGGGCGTCAAGGAAGAGGATTTTCTTGCAGTGGTCGACGAGCTTGCCGTGAAAGCATTCGACGACCAATGCACCGGAACCAATCCCCGGTACCCGTTGATCAGTGAGATCAAGCAACTGTATTTGGACAGTTTCTACGGAAAGGCCTATACGGAAGCATAAGGGCAAACAAGAAACGGAATGGAAAAGAAGGGATTTCGACTGGTTCGATTTCCCTTCTTTTCTGTTTCACGACAGATGCTTCTGCCCTGCACAGGAACAAATTCCCAAGATGGTGGAACTGCATGACCTTTATAATTCCAAATTCCAAGGATTATGGAACCAACGGATATCGATATACTTCCTACAAACATAGATACGATTCCTTACATTTCCCGTATTCTCAGTGACTAAGTCGGCAGAAACAAGCGAATGTAAAACTCGATTCGCAGTCAGAGGACTGATTGCCAGTTTCTCCACAAGTTGGGAAATCGTCTGAACCGGTTTCTCGATAAATGCATCCAGCATACTCATAAGAGTATCAGTTCTCCCTGGAAGCTGTCGAACGAGGAGCGTAGATTCTGAAACGAATTGCACTGCTTGCCCAAATTTCATCCTAGCTTGTTCAGCTGTGGAAACCGCAGCTTCCAAGAAGAAAAGGATCCAGCCTATCATGTCGTTATTGGTTCTGACCCGATTGAGCGCATCATACTATTCCGTCCGATGCAGATCAAAATATTCTAAAATAGAGAAACAAGGTTTTTGAAGCATACCTGATGAAAGAAGAAACAACGGAATCAACATGCTTCCGGTACGCCTGTTTCCATCAAGAAACGGATGAATGCTTTCAAATTGATAATGGATGATGGCTATTCGAACCAAATATGGCACATCAATCGCATCATTATGAATGAATTGCTCCAAATCGGGGAGTAGTGGGGGAATCCTAAGATGTGTTGGAGGAACCTATGCTGCCTTGGAAGGCATGGATCCTCCGATCCAGTTTTGCCCGTCCGGAATTCTCCAGGAGTTTTATACGCTCCACGTACACCTTGCATGAGTTTGCCATGGATTTCACGGATGAGTGGGAACCCATCATCCTTGATCCGTTTCACTCCATACTGTAAGGCTGCAATGTACTTGTTGATTTCCTGAACAGCATCCTTCTTTTCAGAATCCAACTCTCCTAGGGGCAACATATCTTCCTCAATGGTAGTCCGGGTAGCTTCAATTCTACTCGATCGGTTCGCCTCCACTTGAATATGCATGCGGATGTAGTATTAATATTCAGGATCAATTCCGCATAGCTATTGAGACTTCCTAGTTGGATATTCGCGCTCTCAAGCAAAGTATTGACTCGATGACTCTGCCATTCCCATTGCTGGTTGATTGAAGATGGAAGAAACGACTTGTAGTCATTTTGCTGTTCATATTCACCAGCAACATATGATTCCAAATACGTGAACCCCTTTTTGCTATACTGTACACAACACAATACCACACCAATCAGACCTTACATAGTATTGCACCGAATCCGACTACCCATCTCTGGGAAAGGGTTATTTTCGATCCTGCTTCGAAACGGGCTTGATCCGTATGCAGAAACCCTGTGCTTTCCCCGGTTCCTGTTTCATTGAGGTACTCGCTGCCCAACCGATCGCCCGGACCATACATGGTACGATCTGGGAAAAGCCCTCGCGCAGGTTCTGTACAAGCATGCGCACTTGTACTACCATGCACCCATGTTTGAATGCAAACTCATTTGTACCGATATTGACGGTACCTTGCTGGATCCCCAGCACCATATCACTGAACGGACCAAGGAAGCGGTACGGAAAGCCCGGAGAAAGGGAATCATCGTCGCCTTGGTCAGCGGCCGCATCTCCCACAGTCTCGCACTGCTGCAGCAGGAGCTGGGCATCTCAGGTCCCTTGGGCTGCTTCAATGGTTCGCTTGTCCTTGATGAGGACGGTACCGAGCTTGAGGCGCACCCCATCAGGGCCGACCAAACCAAGCTTATACTGGATGCGGTGGCCGACACCGAGTTGGAAACCTTCGTTTTCACCAATGAAAGCTGGTATATGCAGCAAACAAGCCAATGGTACGACATCGAGGTAAAAGCCTCGCGGACACAAGGCCGCATTGCAGAGCTGAAGGCACTGGAGGAAGTCCTGCATCCGGGTGAACGACCATTCAAACTCTTGTGCATGCACCACGACCCTCTGTATGTGCGGGAAATGGAAGCAAGATTGCAGCGTGACTTCGGGACGCAGCTGAACATCTTCAGCTCATCACCCGCCTACATTGAAATCCTTGCCCGCGGAGTGGACAAGGGCCATGCCGTACGGTCACTGTGCAATGCCTATCAGATTGACGCAAGCAAGGTCATGGCTGTCGGAGATTATTACAATGACATCGGCATGTTCCGTTCCGCCGGGTTTGCCGTGGCCATGGGCAACGCACCCGACGACGTGAAGCAACACGCACACAGTATTACCAAAAGCAACAAGGAGGATGGCCTTGCACTGGCCATCGAGGCCATCTTGTGAAAACCCCACTTTCCCTATACCGCGGACTTCCCCAGCCGATATACATCCTCTTCTTCTCCACCATCATCAATGCAGTGGGTATTTTCGTATACCCGTTCCTCGCGCTGTATCTGACGCGGAGGTTGGGATACACCGCCTTGGAGGCAGGTACGTTCATGACCGTAGCATCGGTATTGTACGTCCCCGGCTCCTTCATCGGCAGCAAACTTGCCGACACCATCGGCCGCAAGCCGGTTCTGGTCATCTTCCAGTTGTTGATGGATGTTTGCTTTCTGGTGGCCGGCTTCTTTGAAGGCCAAACGATTGTTCCCTACCTGGTCCTGTTCGCCCTCTTTTTCGATGGAGCGGTGGACCCTGCACGCGAAGCACTGAAAACAGATGTAACCACCATGGAAAACCGTCAGGTTTCCTTTTCCTTGATCTATCTGGGTCACAACATCGGCTATGCCGTCGGCCCCCTGATTGCAGGCTATCTGTTCCAAAGCGCCGTCCGTTGGATCTTTTGGGGCAACGCACTCGCCGGCTTCGTAGCCACCTTGCTGGTGATGGCGCGCATCAAGGAAAGCAAACCGTCCCAGGAAGTCATCGAACAAAGCAAAGGATGGAAAACGACCGACAAAGGCGAGGAAGGAGGACTGTTCAAAGCCCTGCTCACCCGCCCACGACTTCTTTTCTTCGCCCTCTCGATCACCTTCTTCAGCTATGCCTACAGCCAGACACTATTCGCACTGCCCCTGTTGACCAGCAAGCTCTTCGCAGAGGATGGTGCAAGCATCTATGGCAAAATGATGGCACTCAACGGTTTGGTGGTCGTTCTGGCGAACCCCATTCTGGTCAGCCTGCTCAGGCGCTACCATCCCTTGGCGAACACCACCCTCAGCGGTTTGTTGTACGCAGCTGCATTCGCATTGTTCGCGTTCGCAACCAAAGCGAGTGTATTCTTCCTGCTTACCATCCTCTACACCATCGGGGAAATCATCTCAGCGACCAATGAGCATTATTATGTGGCAAACAACACCCCGATCAGCCACCGTTCCCGCTTTGCGGCAATCCTGCCGATCATCATGGGAACCGGCCATGCGATCGCCCCCATCGTGGGGGGCACGATCATCGAGACCTCATCGATGTCCATGCTCTGGCTCTCCACCGCCATCTCCGCTTTCATCGGTTCGATGGGGGTGTTCCTGCTCTATCTGACAGAGAAGAAACCCAAGAATACGTGATCAGAGCATTTCCAAAAGCGTCTTGACCGCATCACTGGGGAAGTCGGGTTCCGAGCCATGGGCTTGGAGCAAACCGGAGAGCAGCATCCGTACCTCCTCACTTTGCGGCAGGATGTATCCGGCTTCCCGATAACAGTCCTCGGCGAGGATCCGATTGCTCTGGGCGACGGCGTTGCACAGTTGCCTGAATATCGGATCAGTGCTTTTCGAAGCAAGATCCTTGGCTATGCTCTCCTGCACGACCTTGCTTTCAGCCAGATCCATCAAGGATTGCGCTACCTCAGCATGCTTCTGCTGCGGTTTCGCATAGGACGTTGGCACCAGGTAAATGGCATGGCTGGGACATGCATCCACACATAAACGACACCCATCAAGGCACTTTTCAGCGTCGATCTGACCGTTTTCCGTATCAGTGGCCCCACTTGGGCAGATGAACAGACAGACACAATCCTTCGTACAAAGCGATATGTTTCGTGCTGCATACATCAGACGGCCTCCTTTTCGATCGGATGAATCTTGAACCCTGGGACCTTGCAGATCGGGCAGATCGCAGGAGGCACATCACCTACATAGATGAACCCGCAGATTTCACAGACATACACCTTGGTATGCTCCAGCAAATCATCGCCTTGCTTCTCGTACCGAGCAAGCAGGCTCTTGAGCAATTTGGAAACCTTCTCACCCCAGACCAATGCACGTAGCGCTCCCCGATCCTGAGAGAAAGTGGCCGCAGAGCCGGCTTTTTCATAGGATTGCGCCAAATCCTGGTTGACCAAGGCGAGCAATTCGCCATACTGATGTTCTTCCTCTCCTTGTCTCTTCTGCTCGTAGTATGCACTCAATTGGGCGAACAAACCTGCTTCCAGACTACGCAGTTGTTTGGCGCAGGCCTTTTCCAAATTGGTGCAGAGTGCAGCCAATTCCCCGGCTGAAAGTTCACGCATCACCTCTTCCATCCCAGCCTCCTTTGTCTTCTGCTGTCCTTCAAGTATACCAGTGGTGACACAATTTTGGAAACTTTTCGGCAAAACAGGGTTGTACAGTAATATACGAGTGACTTTGTAAGCGTTTATTTCTTAAAAACCTACAGCCGTACCTGTGGTTTCTCGGAAAAGCAAGGAGGAAAGCCGATGAAAAAAGTCGGAGTTTTTATGCGACACATGACAAAAAATCATCAATATGCTTGGACTTCAGTTCATACTATCGGTATGGAACTCAGTGAAATCGGACTCACCATCAAACGGATCAGACTTGCACAAGAAATGACCCAGGAAGACCTTATAGAACGAGCTGACCTCTCGCGAAGTCAGCTCTACTACATAGAATCAGGAAAACGACTCCCGAATTTTCGCACCATGATCAACATCTGCATGGCACTCGGGCTGACGTTCAAGGAATTCGTGGATGAATGGTATCAATAGGCTCCCACTTCCTCCACACCGAGCATTTCCTCGATGGATGCTCCCGGGGCGACCATAGGATAGACTTTGTCATCCACCGGTATCTCACAGTCGATGACCACAGCTTCCCCGAGGTCCATCGCGGCTTGCAGAATCGGCTTGGGATCGTCCTCTCGACGGATCTTCATACCCTTCACCCCAAAGGCTGCAGCCAGTGCGATCCAATCGATCGGTGTATCGAGCGTTGTCTCACTGTAATGCTGGTCGAAGAACAACGTCTGCCACTGTCGTACCATTCCCAGGGTTTGGTTGTTCATCAACAGGATGATGACCGGAAGCTTGTACCGTGCGATGGTTGCCAGTTCATTGCAATTCATGCGGAACGAGCCGTCACCGGCCACATTGACCACCCTGCTTTCCGGATTACCCACTTGCGCCCCGATCGCAGCACCGGTACCGTAGCCCATCGTCCCCAGTCCACCGCTGGTCAGGAAATGACCAGGCTGCACATGCTTGAGGAACTGTGCCGCCCACATTTGGTGCTGACCGACTTCGGTCACCACAAAGAAATTGGGTGGTAACACCTGCTGCAATGCCTTGAGCACTTCCTTCGAGCGGGCGCTTTCATTGTCCACCCGGATGGGATACCGCTTCTTGTATTCGGCGACCTGTTCCATCCAATGGGCATGGACCATGGGCTTTTCGATGCGTTTATTCAGCTCGGAAAGCACCACCTTCAAGTCGCCCACCACATGGCAGTAGGTCTTGATGTTCTTGTCGATCTCCGCAGGATCGACATCGATGTGGATAATCTTCGCATTCTTGGCGAATGCACTCGCCTTGCTTACCACCCGGTCACTGAAGCGCGCCCCGATGACCACCAACAGGTCGCAGGCGCTGACGCACATGTTCGAAACCTTGGTTCCATGCATCCCCACCAAGCCGGTGAAGCGCGGGCTGTAGGAATTGACCGCACCCACCCCCATCAAGGATGTGCAGGCAGGACTGTCGATGTTCTCCAAGAACGTCGTCAACAGATCGGAAGCCTTGGCACGGATGACACCTCCACCCACATAGCACATCGGACGCTCGGCCTTCTTGATCAGATCCAAAGCCTGTTCCATGCTCGCCTCACTCAGCCGTTCGGTGCGCGGTGCAAGGGCATCCGGAACCTCACTGACGAAGTCGGCGGTATAGACAGTGATATCCTTGGGAACATCGATCAAAACGGGTCCCGGCCGTCCTTCCTGTGCAATCTTGAAGGCATGGCGGATGGTCTGAGCCAGCTGATTCACATCCTTCACAATGAAGTTGTGCTTGGTGATCGGCATCGTGATGCCGGTGATGTCGACCTCCTGGAAACTATCCTTGCCCAAAAGCGGTACGGTTACATTCCCGGTGAAGGCTACCATCGGAACACTATCCATGTAGGCCGTCGCAATTCCGGTCACCAGATTGGTGGCACCCGGGCCACTGGTGGCGATGCATACACCCACCCTGCCGGTGCTGCGGGCATAGCCGTCTGCAGCATGGGCGGCACCTTGTTCATGACTGGTAAGAATATGACGGATTCTCGTTCGATTTTGGTAGAGGGCGTCGTAGAGCGGCAGCACCGCTCCACCAGGGAAACCAAATACGGTATCCACTCCCTGCTCCACCAAACACTCTATGATAATCTGGGCTCCGGTCATTTGCATGGTAGGTTCTCCTTGTAGTCTTATCTCTGGGCGAACACAGCACCCGTCGAGGCACTGGTGACCTGCTTGGCATAGCGGGCCAAGTATCCGGTGGTAATCTCGCTCTGTTTGGGTACCCAGTTCCGTCTGCGCTGATTCAGTGTCTGTTCATCAACCAGCAACTCAAGCTTTCCCTGGGGAATATCGATGCTGATCAAATCACCTTCCTCAACAAAGGCGATCAAACCACCCTCAGCCGCCTCGGGGCTGACATGGCCGATGGAGGAACCTCGGGTCGCCCCGCTGAAGCGTCCGTCGGTGATCAAGGCAACCTCCTTGTCCAATCCCATTCCGGCGATGGCGCTGGTTGGGCTGAGCATCTCGCGCATCCCAGGCCCGCCTTTCGGCCCTTCATAACGAATGACCACGACGTCCCCAGCCTTGATCCTACCCGCGAAAATGGCTGCAATCGTATCTTCCTCACTCTCGAAGACCCGCGCAGGACCGGTATGGACCAACATGGCCGGGTCGACGGCACTACGCTTGACCACCGCCCCATCCTGGGCGAGGTTCCCCCGCAGCACGGCAATCCCGCCTGTCTGGGAGAACGGATTGTCGATCGGCCGAATCACCGCATGATTGTACACGGGAGCCTGGCCATACAATGATCCCATCGGCTTGCCGCTTACCGTCATTACGTTGGGATCGAGCAAGCCCGCTTCACCCAGTTCATGCATGACGGCGAGCACCCCGCCGGCGGCATACAGATCCTCGATGTGGTCGGATCCTGCAGGGGCGAGATGACAGAGATTGGGAACCTTTGCGCTGATCGCATTGGCCATGAAGATATCCAGGTCAACTCCCGCTTCATGAGCGATGGCGGGCAGATGAAGCATCGTGTTGGTACTGCAGCCAAGGGCCATATCAACGGCCATCGCATTGGCAAATGCCTGTTTGGTCATGATGTCCAGGGGACGGATCTGCTTCTTGAGCAGCTCCATGATCTGATACCCTGCTTCCTTTGCAAGCCGGTCACGGGCGCTGTAGACCGCGGGAATGGTCCCGTTTCCGGGGAGTCCCATCCCGATTGCCTCGGTCAGGCAGTTCATGCTGTTGGCGGTGAACATCCCACTGCACGAACCACAGGTCGGGCATGCATTGTCCTCATAGGCAAGCAACTGCTCGTCGCTGAGCAAACCGGCGGCATGGCTTCCCACCTTCTCGAACATGATCGAGAGGCTCATATTGCACGACCCCTCGCCGGGCAATTTGCCGGCCAGCATCGGTCCGCCCGAGACAAAGATCGAAGGGATGTTGATCCTTGCGGCGGCCATCAGCATGCCCGGAACGATCTTGTCACAGTTCGGTACGAACACCAAGGCGTCGAAAGGATGGGCGGTAGCCATGATCTCGATCGAATCAGCGATCAGCTCACGACTGGCCAAGGAATATTTCATCCCGGTATGGCCCATGGCGATACCGTCGCAAACACCGATGACCGGGAAAGACACCGGGTTTCCCCCTGCTTCACGGACACCCGCTTTCACCGCATCCACAATGCGGTTGAGGTGGATGTGACCGGGAATGATCTCATTCGCCCCGTTCACGATCCCGATGATCGGCATATGGATTTCCCGGTCGGTCCAACCCAGGGCTTTCATCAACGATCGGTGCGGGGAACGCTCGGCTCCCTCTGTCATACGTGCAGAACGCTTCTTGCTCTCGTCCATCCTATTCCTCCCTTACAGGGCCTGGGCGATCAGGTCACCCATTTCGTTCGTACCGACTTTCTTCATGCCTTCGGTATAGATATCAGAAGTGCGATACCCCATGTCCAACACCTTGGAAACCGCCTGCTCGATGGCATCGGCCTCTGTTGCCAGTGCGAAGCTGTAGCGGAGCATCATGGCAACACTCAAGATCGTGGCGATCGGATTCGCAATGTTCTTACCGGCAATGTCCGGTGCACTCCCGTGGATCGGCTCGTACATTCCGAAACTGTCTTCCCTCAGCGAAGCGGAGGGCAGCATTCCGATGGAACCGGTAATCTGGCTGGCCTCATCGCTGAGAATGTCCCCGAACATGTTCTCCGTCACGATGACATCGAACTGGCGGGGATTGCGCACCAGCTGCATTGCAGCGTTGTCGACATAGAGGTGGCTCACCTGTACATCAGGATAGTCGACTTCAACTTGCTTGACCACCTCACGCCACAGTTGGCTGGTATTCAGGATATTGGCTTTGTCTACGCTGCACAGCCTCTTGGAGCGCTTTTGGGCGATCTCGAAACCTTTACGCACGATGCGCTCGATTTCCGCCCTGGAATACGCCATGGTATCATAGGCGCTGTCATCCTCGCGACCGCGCTGTCCGAAATAGATGCCTCCGGTAAGCTCACGGACCACCATGAGGTCCAGGCCTTCTCCGACGATCTCGTTCTTCAACGGACAGGCACCGGCAAGTTGCTTGTACAGGATTGCAGGACGAAGATTGCAGAACAATCCCATGCCGCCGCGCAATCCCAGAAGTGCCTTCTCCGGGCGGAGGTTGCTTGCCAGCGTATCCCATTTCGGCCCGCCCACCGCACCAAGCAGAACGGAATCACTGGCCTGACATCCCTTGAGGGTCTCCTCGGGAAGGGGGACGCCCACGCTGTCCAATGCAGCCCCACCGGCCAGATAGGAACTGGTGGTGAAGCTGTGACCGAATTTCTCGCCCACCTTCGCAAGGACCTTGAGCGCTTCTCCGACGATATCCGGTCCGATGCCGTCACCGGCAACCACTGCGATATGTTTCTTCATGCCCTGCCCCCTTTCTTGGCGATGTACCCGGCAAGTCCGCCTGCGGCGATCAGATCCTGCATGAACGGAGGAAACGGTTCGCTGTGAAACACCGAGCCGGTGGTCTCATTGGTGATGGTACCGGTGGAGAAATCGACGGAAACGACATCCCCCGCCTTGATCCCATCGCAAGCCTCGGGACATTCGAGGATCGGCAAGCCGATATTGATGGCATTCCGATAGAAGATGCGGGCGAAGGTCCGGGCGATGACGCAGGAAATGCCGCTTTCCTTGATGGCGATCGGGGCGTGCTCACGGCTGGAGCCGCATCCGAAATTCTTATCGGCCACCATGATGTCACCCTGCTTCACCTGCTTGACGAAATTCTGGTCGATATCCTCCATGCAATGCAGGGCCAGTTCCTTGTGATTCGAGGTATTGAGGTACCTTGCCGGGATGATGACGTCGGTATCGACATTGTCCTTATATCTGAATACAGTTCCTCTTGCCTGCATCTTACTCCTCCATAACCTTGTTCGGGTCTGCAATATATCCCTTCACTGCGCTCGCCGCGGCTACAGCCGGACTGGCAAGATACACTTCACTCTTCACGTGTCCCATCCGTCCTACGAAATTGCGGTTGGTCGTGCTGACCGCCCGCTCCCCTTCTGCAAGGATTCCCATATGACCGCCGAGACAGGGACCGCAGGTCGGCGTCGAGACGGCGCAGCCGCTGTCCACGAAAATATCAAAGAGACCTTCATGCATCGCCTGCTTCCAGATTTCCTGGGTGGCGGGGAAAATCAGGGTGCGGACCCATGGGGCGATCTTCTTGCCCTTGAGGATCGCAGCCGCCTGACGCAAATCACTGATATGCCCGTTGGTGCAGGATCCGATGACCACCTGGTCGATTTTTACCTCACCGACTTCGTCGATCGTCCGGGTGTTTGACGGAAGATGGGGGAAGGAAACGGTACTCTTCACCGTTGAAAGGTCGATGTTGTATACCTTCTCATATACGGCATCCTCATCAGCCTGGTAGATCACCGGCTGTTTGGCACAATGTTCCTTCAGATAAGCCAAGGTGACATCGTCCACCGGGAAAATGCCGTTTTTGGCACCGGCCTCGATGGCCATGTTGGCGATGGTGAAACGGTCGTCGATGGTCAGATTGGCCACCCCCGGTCCGACAAACTCCATACTCTCGTACAGAGCTCCGTCGACACCGATCATACCGATGATGTGCAGAATCAGGTCCTTGCCGCTCACATGTTCAGCGAACGAGCCGGTAAGGTTGAATTTGATGGCGGAGGGAACCTTGAACCAAGCCTGTCCGGTTGCCATGCCGCAGGCCATGTCGGTCGAGCCAACTCCGGTGGAAAATGCGCCCAGTGCACCATACGTGCAGGTATGGCTGTCCGCGCCGATGACCAAGTCCCCGGCTCCGACCAAGCCTTTCTCGGGAAGCAGGGCATGCTCGATGCCCATCTGCCCGACATCGAAATAGTTGGTTATCTCGTGTTCCCGCGCGAAGGAACGCAGGCATTTGCACTGTTCAGCCGCCTTGATGTCCTTGTTGGGACTGAAGTGGTCGGGAACGAGGGCGACCTTATCCTTGTCGAAAACCGTCGGACGGCCGAATTTGCCGAACTCGTTGATGGCCACCGGGGCGGTAATATCGTTGCCCAGCACCAGATCCAGGTCCGCCATGATCAACTGGCCCGCTCGTACGGAATCCAGGTTGGCATGGTGTGCCAGGATTTTCTGCGTCATTGTCATACCCATAGGGCTTTCTCCTTCCTCTCATTCAACCGAGGGTTCGATACCATCGGCAATTAGTTTATATTCAATACTGTCACTGAGGGCAAACCAGCTTGCCTCGATGATATCCTTGCTTACCCCGATGGTGGACCAGCTTTCCTTGCCATCGGTTGACTCGATCAATACCCGGACCTTGGAGGCAGTGGCCCCGGCGGTGTCCAGGACGCGGACCTTGTAGTCGGTCAGGTGCACACGCTTCAACGTTGGATAGAATTGTTCCAACACCTTGCGCAGCGCCCGGTCCAAGGCATTGACCGGGCCTTCCCCTTCGGCCGCCGTGATCGCACTCTCCCCGTTTACCTTCACCTTCACCACCGCTGCGTGGGTGGCATCGCTGAGCGGGTCGGCATAGGGGCTGCTTCCGATCGTCTGATAATGCACCAAGCTGAAATACGGCCGGTACATCTTCAGATGCCTACGGATGACCAGATCAAAGGAACTTTCCGCCCCTTCGAATTGGTACCCTTCGGCCTCCAGACACTTGAGCTCGTCCATCAGGGAGATGGTGACCGGATCATCCTTATCCAAGTTGGGAGCTACGCGGGCGATGCGCTTGAGCATCATCGCACGTCCGGCCACTTCGCTCATCAAAAGCCTGCGTTCATTACCAACCTGCATGGGGTCGATATGTTCGAAGGAAAGCGGATTCTTCTGCACTCCGTCGATATGCATGCCGCCTTTATGGGCGAATGCACTCTTGCCGATGAACGGCAGTCCGCCGGGGATGCGTACGTTGGCAATTTCGGCAACAGCACGACAGGTACCGGTCAATTGCTCAAGGCTCTCCCCGCACAAACAATCGCAACCAAGCTTCGTCCCCAGGATACCGGCGACCGTCGCAAGATTTGCATTGCCGCACCGTTCTCCGAATCCAAGCAGGGTTCCCTGTACCTGCACCGCTCCTTGCTCCACGGCAACAAGCGAGGATGCTGCTGCGCAACCGATATCGTCATGAGCGTGGATGGCAAGCGGAATCCCGGCGAAAGCCCGGGCTGTTTCCTTGGTGATGCGTTCCACTTCGGAAGGGATCATACCACCGCGGGTCTCACACAACACCAGAGTCGAAGCGCCTCCCCTGAGGGCAGCGCGCAAGGTCTCCATCGCATATTCCGGGTTGGCACGATATCCGTCATAGTAATGCTCGGCATCGAAAAACACCTGTCGCCCCTTATCGACGACAAACCGTACGCTGTCCTCGATCATCAGCAGATTCTCTTCCAATGTGGTACGAAGGATTTTGGTTGCATGGAAATCCCAACTCTTGCCGAAGATGGAAACGACCGGGGTTCCGCTGGCAACCAAGGCCTTTAGATTCGCATCCTCTGAAGCAAGGGAATCTCGTCTTCTCGTCGAACCGAAGGAAACCAACACGGCGTGCTTGAGCTGTAGGTTTTTGGCACGTTCGAAGAATTCCACATCCTTGGGATTCGATCCGGGAATACCCGCCTCGATGTAGGCGATTCCCAGCGAGTCCAACGCATGGACGATCTTCAGTTTATCCTCAACCGTGAAACTGATGCCTTCGGCTTGGCTTCCATCGCGAAGGGTGGAATCGAAGAGTGCTATCTTACGCATCACCATCTTCCTTCTGTTTGTCCGAATGCGAACTGAGCATGTCGTTCTCGAAGTTCGGAGGACTGGTCGGCTTGAGATTGCTCCCCAAAGGGGAAACGGTTTCATCCAACATACGGTTCACTGCTGCAAGACAGGAAAGGATGGAAGCCTCGATGACGTCGGTACTGACTCCTCGGCCACGGTAGATTCCTCTTCCATCGCTGATTTTTACAAATACCTCGCCCAAGGCGTCCCGGTGCTCGGTAACCGCCTGCAGGCTGTAATCCTCAAGACTGAAGGGATGGCGGATGATCTTCTCCACTGCACGTAGTGAAGCGTAGACCGGACCGGTTCCGCACGCAACCTCCTGATACCGCTTCTCTCCCTTGCTCAGGGTGACACAGGCGGTGCTGGTCATCATGTTGCCACTGTTGACCACAAAGCTGTCCAGCTCCCAGATGATCGGGGAACTCTGGCTGGAATTCTCCACCAAGGCGATCAGATCGCGGTCGGTGATGGTTTTCTTGCGGTCCGCCAGATTCTTGAATTCAGAGAACAAATCCTTGGCTTCTTCCTTGCCCAGGATATACCCCAAATCAGCCAACCGTTTCTCGAAGGCATGCTGACCACTGTGTTTTCCCAGTACCAGGGAGGTGTTCAACACCCCGACGCTTTCAGGGGTCATGATCTCATAGGTAAGGCTGTTGGCCATCATGCCATGCTGGTGAATGCCGCTCTCATGCGCGAAGGCGTTCGCACCGACGATGGCTTTCGAGGGATTGGGCTTGACCCCGGTGATCTGGGTCAACAATCTGCTCGAACGGGAAATCTCCTCGGTTTTCACCTGATAAGAAAACGGATAAGCGTCGCTGCGGGTGCGGATTCCCATCACCAGTTCTTCCATGGCGGCATTGCCTGCCCGTTCCCCTATTCCGCAGAGCGTGCATTCGGCTTGTCTGGCTCCGGCTTTCAGGCCTGCAAGACTGTTGGCAACGGCAAGTCCCAGATCGTTGTGGCAATGTACGGCAATTACTGCCTTGTCCACATTGGGAACCTTGTTCATTACCGTTGACACCATCCGCGTCATATCATCCGGGGTGGCATACCCGACGGTGTCGGGAAGGTTGACGGTCGTCGCCCCCGCCTTGATCACCGCCTCGACCACCGAACACAGATAATCGAGATCGGTACGGGTGGCGTCTTCCAGGGAGAATTCCACATCGTCGTTGAGATTGCGGGCATAGCCGACCATCGCGATGGCCTTGGCTCGTGCATCGGCACGGCTCATTTTCAGTTTATACTGCAGATGGAGGTCACTGGTAGCCAGGAATGTGTGGATTCGGGGACGTCTGGCGTGCTTCACCGCCGCCCAGGCAGCATCGATATCCTTTTCCAATGCACGGGAGAGGGAAGCGACGACTACATCCTTCACTTCCTTGCTGATGGCCTCCACACTGGCGAAATCGCCGGGGGACGCTATGGCGAACCCTGCCTCCAGGATATCCACGCCTAGAGCCTCCAGTTGGAGTGCCATGCGAATTTTCTCGTCCAGGTTCATGCTGTAGCCAGGAGCCTGTTCGCCGTCTCTGAGTGTGGTATCGAAGATGTAGATCCTTTCCTTTTCCATAGTGTCCTTCCCGGTTTCGTCAAGTATTGGTTATTTCTTCAGCCAGCTCATCAAGGAGCGCAGCTTCTGTCCGGTCTTCTCCAACAGGCTCTCACTCTCGATGCGCTTCTTGGCATTGAAGTAGGGCCTGTTTACCTGGTTCTCAAGCAACCAGTTGCGGGCGAAGGTGCCTTCCTGGATGTCCTTGAGCACGCCCTTCATGGCCTGCTTGGTGTCGTCGGTGATGATCTTGCTGCCGGTGATGTAATCGCCGTACTCAGCGGTATCGCTGATGGAATAGCGCATGTAGGAAAGGCCGCCCTGGTTGATGAGGTCGACGATGAGCTTCATCTCATGGCAGCATTCGAAATATGCCATTTCCGGCTGATACCCCGCCTCAACGAGGGTGTCGAATCCTGCCTTGATCAAGGCGGTCACACCACCGCAGAGCACCGCCTGCTCGCCGAAGAGGTCGGTTTCCGTCTCTTCCTTGAAGGAAGTCTCGAAAATGCCGGCGCGTCCTGCACCAAGGCCTTTTGCGTAGGCAAGCGCGATGTCACGGCTGTCCCCGCTGGGATCCTGATGGATGGCGATCAACGAGGGAACCCCCTTGCCTTCCTGGAACTGGGAACGGACCGTATGGCCCGGGCCCTTGGGAGCAATCATGATGACGTTCACATCGGCCGGCGGCTTGATCTGGCCGAAATGGATGTTGAAGCCGTGGGCGAAGGCAAGGTATTTGCCGGCGCTCAGGTTCGCTTCGACACTCTCATGGTAGATCTTGGCCTGTTTCTCATCGGGCAGCAGCAACATGATGACCTGGGCGGCGGCACTGGCCTCCTCGACGGTGGCGACCTGCAGTCCAGCTTCCTCGGCGATGGCCCAGCTCTTGGAGCCTTTGTACAGACCGACGATGACATCAACGCCACTTTCATGCAGGTTCAGTGCATGTGCATGCCCCTGGCTGCCATATCCGATGATGGCCACCTTCTTCCCGTCAAGCTTCGAGAGATCCGCCTGTGAATCGTAATACATTGTGCTCATTCCGTTTTCCTCCGGCCCATCGGCCTTAGTAGTATCATAAGCGCCACATGGGCGTTGTGTTCATTGTTCATCCTCACTCAAGCTGATCGAGCTCAAGGCACGTCCACCCCGTTCGAGGGCCGTAATACCGGTACGTGCCATCTCGACAATCCCAAAGGGCATCATCAGATCCAAGAAGGATTGGATCTTGTCCAGGCTTCCGGTCATCTCCAGGGTAACGGTACCACTTGTCACATCGATGATCTTCGCCTTGAAGATCTGGGCAAGTTCAACGACCTCCGAACGATTCTCGTTCTTGGTGGAAACCTTGACCATAATCAACTCGCGCTGCAGGCTCTTGTTCTGGGTCATTTCATAGACGCGCTTGACATCGATGAGTTTGCCCACCTGCTTCTTGATCTGCTCCACCACAGGACGGTCTCCGGTCACCACGATGGTGATGCGGCTGATCATTTCCTGTTCGGTCTCCCCTACCGAGAGACTGTCGATGTTGTATCCCCGACGACTGAACAGGGAGACGACACGCATCAGGACACCGGGATGGTTGTTGACCAGAATGGCCAGTGTGTAGCGTTTTTCGTTGATATTCATGGTATGGTTTCTCTCCTTCGTAATGGTGCTAGGGTATAAGCAACTGCTCCCCGCTTGGTGGGGGGCTTTCTTCCACGGTCCATGCAGTGATGCTGCAGCCGTGGTCAGAGAATAATTAGGCTTACTACGATGAGAAGGGTAATGACAGAAAGGAGGAGGAGGGTGGAAAGAAGAAGGGTGCGTCCAAGAAGCAAGGGAAGAACTGCAGTACAAGATTGAGACGTGCTATACCAGGACTGCGCCGAGCCCTGCATCTTCCATTTGCTTGTGAATGTCCGGTGCATTGCCTGCACCTGCTTGGTGAACGCGTTCACGATACTCTCCTCAATGAACGGCTGACCGCCGTTTCTTGTTTGTAACGCTCTTTGGGGAAGTCTGTCAACCCTCATATACATAAATCAGTATGTTTATGCAGAAAAAATTCCCCCTGTAAAGATATATTGCATCCGCACCCCTTTGCCGGTACACTCAAACCATGAATGCTCGTCCCGTCTTCAAGTCTCGAACAACCCTGTTTGGACGGCTGCTCTTGTACTTTTTGGTGGTGCTGATCGTCCCCCTCGGTCTCTTCTCCGCATATTATGCACTGATCGGCGGAAGAAACCAAGAGCGGTACTTGAAAAATCAGACCTTGAACCTGGTGCTCAACGATGCAGACCAGGTCTCTACTGTTCTGGAAACCTATCGACACAAAGCATATCAACTCTCTACCGACCCCTTGGTTGTAAGCATCCTTCGGACCGACCGACTGTCGAGCGATTCGCCCGAGAGCAGGTTTCTCTACCAGCTCTTGTTCAGCACCATGCGCGGAGATACCTACCTTGCCAGTGCGAATCTGGTCAGCAATTCAGGAAAGGTCCGCATCTCCACCCACACCTTCCCCGAAGTGTATGACTTGCGTTACCACGGAAATACCTGGGACATGAACTCCATCATCAGCCAGAACGAGGATGTCTCCCCCACCGCTTCACTGATCAGCATCCGCGGTCACCGAACCGCAGACAACGGGAAACAGGTGGTGGCTTCCATTCTCAGACGGGTGTACGACGAAGACGGCACCAACCTCGGGTATCTGGTACTCGACCTCTATGCAGAAGCACTCTCCGGGCAGGTAAACCAAGACCAGTTGCTTGACGATCTGCTGCTCGTCGACACCAAGGAATTCTACGCTACCAGCCTGTTGCAAAGCGATGACTACGGTACATTCGATAAATTCCCCTTTCTCTCCGAATTGAAAGGCAACTACCGCCAAGCAGCCCTACGCACCGGAACCTCGATCACGGCGATCAGCCAAATCCCGGGAACAAGCCTGTATCTGGCAGGAAGCGTCAATGCAGTACCTTTTGAAGAAAGCCTGGACCGTTGGTTCTTCGCCTTCAGCATAACGATGCTCATCGGAACCTTTCTGGCATTGGTGCTTTCCCTGCTCTTCTCGCGGTCGATCTCCCGGCCTATCCGGGACCTTGCCCACCGTATGGGCGAAGTGGAGGACGGCAAGCTCCAAAGCAAGGAAGTCACCAGTGCCATCAGTGAATTCGCCAAGCTGGAACATTCCTTCAACCTGATGGTGCGTCAAATTGCAAGCCTGCTGGAATTGACCCGTGAGGAACAGCAGAAACTCAGCGAGGCGGAACGCAAGGCCCTGGAAAGCCAGATGAATCCCCACTTCCTGTTCAATACACTGAACACGATCAAAGCCCTGGCAAAACTGCATGGAGAGCAGGAAATCTACACCATCACCGTAAAGCTCGGAAAACTCCTTAGGTCCACGATCGACAACCATGAGAGTGAAAGCACCCTTGAAGAAAGCATGAACCTCATCGACTCCTATCTTACCATCCAAAAACTCCGGTTCGGAGATAAACTGGTGACCGACGTCTTCCTCGATCCCTCATGCGCCTCGGTCAAAACCCCCAAGTTGATCATCCAACCCTTGGTGGAGAACGCCATCATCCACGGGTTGGAACCCAAGCGGGGTGAATGGCGGGTGACCGTCCGGGTGGAACGACATGAAGGGCGAATTTTCATTACGGTCCAGGACAACGGAGTGGGATTCCCCCCCGGAACACTCCCTGACAACCTTGACGAACTTGCCAACTCAACACACGTTGGTGTATACAATATCTATCGGCGTCTGCTTCTCAAATATGGGAGGAAGATGCATCTGTCCATCGACAGCAAGACCGGAGAAGGAACAACAGTCAGAATTTCCTTCCCGGACGACGCATCTGATGCAAAGGGAGTGACAAATGAGCTATAGCGTAGTATTTGTAGAGGATGAACAGATTGTCCAGGAGGAGATCGCCTCCTCGATCAGATGGGAGCTGCTGGGATTGAATCTGGTAGGAACGGCAAGCGATGGCTTGGAAGGCGAGCAGCTGATCAAACGTCTGGAGCCCGATATCGTCATCACCGATATCCGCCTGCCCGCCCAGGACGGGCTTACGATGCTCAGCCACTGTCCGGTCAATCATGCGATCATCCTCACCGGCCACACCGATTTCAACTATATGAAACAAGCCATCCGACTGGGCGTATTCGACTACCTGCTCAAACCGGTTGATGATGAGGAGTTGGAAGAAACGCTGGCCTCCTTGGTCAAGAAAATCCAGGAAGAAGACCACGACTACGAACAGCTGCGGAAAAACCCGAATAGCGGCGGGGAATTGATACCGCTGCCGCGCAACGTGAACAACCATGTCATCGACGCCACCATCGCCTACATAGCCGAATCATATGCACAACCGGTGGGGCTGCAGGAGGCTGCGGCCTATCTTGAATTGTCGGAAAGCCACCTGTCACGCCTGTTCAAGGAAGTGACCGGCCTGAATTTCCTGCAATACCTGAACGCCTGGCGGGTGAACAAGTCGGTGGAACAGATGAAGGATCCGAAGAAAAACATTGCAGAGATCGCAATCAGCTGCGGCTTCCCCACCCCCGGATACTTCGCTAAAATCTTCAAACGGTTCACGAACAAGACCCCGACTCAGTTTAGGGACGAACAGGGTTCAGTCTGATCAACGTTCGCCGAAGGCCTCGGCCAACCGCTCGCTGGCCGTCAGGCCGATGCCATCGGCATACAACAGGCTCGCAAGCCCCAGCTTGCGGGCGTGTTCAATATTCAGCTCATAGTCATCGATGAAATACACCGCTTCCCGGTCCACCCGCTCCCGTTCCAAGATGGTGGTGAAGAATCGTTCACTGGGCTTGGTCAAGGCAAGCTTATGGGAAGCATAGGTGGCATCAAAAAGAGAGAGAATCCCCATTGCCTCCATCTTCTTCCAATGTGGGTCGATCGTATTGGAAGCACATACAACCCGCTTCCCTTCCGAGCGAAGGCGCTTGATGAGATGTAGCATCTCCTCATTGGGAATCGGATCAAAAGCATCGAAGAACGGATCTCCTTCCACCTGAATCCCGAATTGGTGATACACATGATCCCAATAGACGGCTGATGAAACCACACCCTCCATCAAAGGGAATTCATAATGCAGATAATCCTGGAAGAAGGCTTCCCGGTCCAACTCGTAGCGCCGCGCGATCTTACCGAGCATGGTGATGTTCTTGATCACCACATTGCCCAGATCGAACATGAACAAAGTATGCGATGCACAAACCGGAGGATCGACCCATGACAGGTAGGGAAGCAACGTCTGTTCGCTGCACGTCTCATCCACCAGAAGTGTGCCGAATCCGAGCATCCGGGCTTGTTCAACATGCTGGGCATGGTCCGAAAGGAAGAGACACCGACCGGGGTGATGCGAAAGAGATTGGATCGGATAGGAGACCAACCGGTCGGGATACCGCCCAAGCAAACGAAATGCCGGATGCTCCACCGAAAGATCAGTGCAGAGATAATCGTACATACTCACCCCTTCCGTGATTCATATACGGCGCTTCCGCCGATGAAGTACTTGGTCAGGGACATAAAGAGGATGAACATCGGAATCGACGCCAAAAGGGCGGCAGCCATCATGGCCCCTTCGTCGGTGCTTCGCTCCAAGGCGAACGAGGAAATGTATTGGGGTATTGTCTTCATCTTCTCGCTCTGGCTGACCAACAGCGGCCACAGCAGGTTGTCCCACTGGCTCCTGAACGAAAGGATGGCAAGCGTAGCGATGACCGGTTTGCAGTTGGGAAGCACAATACGCCAGTAGATGCCGAATTCCCCCATCCCGTCGACCCTCGCCGCATCGAGAAACTCGGTGGGAAAGGTGGTGAGGTATTGTTTCATCTGGAAGACGCCGAAAGCGCTGACCAGGAACGGAAGGATCAAGCCGATGTAGGTGTTCTGGATGCGCAGCATCATGACCACCATGTACAACGGAATCATGATTGCCTCGAAGGGAATCATCATCGTAGCCATGATCATCATGAAAATGGTGTTCCGTCCATGAAACCGGAACTTTGCCAAACCGTACCCGGTCAGGCTTGCGATCAACACCGTGGTCACAGCCACCGTGATGCTCACAATCAAGGAGTTGGAGATATTCCGAACGAATATATAGGTTTGGTCGTTTCCCTGGATGGCTTTTGCAAAATTCGCCCAAGCTATCTGTTCAGGTATCCAGTTGAAGGGCATCCTGAGGATCTGGCGACTGGTCATCATGGAAGCTGCAACCATGAATACGATGGGCATCAGCGTGAAGATCAACATGACCAACAAAGCCAGGGAGATGATGATCTTGGAAACGGAAAATGTACGCTCTATCTGCATGACCGGCCTCCTAGTATTCCACCTGTTCACTCTTGGTGGTCTTGAATTGCAACAAGGTGAACAACAGCATCAGTACGAAGAGGACCACGCTCATAGCGCTCGCCCTACCCAGATACTGCTGCTGGATGCCGGTGATGTAAATATTGAAGGTGATGACGTTGATCGGTGCACGGGGTGCCCCGTTCGTGTAAATCATGTATTGCGTACTGAAGGTTTTCAGACATTGCAGCATCGCCATGACCGAAACCAGTACTACCGTAGGTTTGAGCAGCGGCAGGGTAATGCGCCAGAATACCTGGCTTTTTTTCGCCCCATCGATGGTGGCCGCCTCATAGATGGTCGGCGGGATGGATGCAAGACCGGTGATGAATAGGATGACAAAGTATCCGATGTATTTCCAGAAATAGATAACCATCGTCGATACTTGTTCCATGACAGGGTCAACCAACCATCGATGGTCTACACCGGGGGTATGAAACAGAGCATTCAGCCATTGGTTGCCCAGCCCCCGGGGATCGAAGATGATCATCCAAATGGTTGCGGCTACAACACTGGAAAGGATTGCAGGGCTGTAATAAGCGATCTGCAGCACCTTCTTGGAGTGCTTGCTTGAAAGATTGCTGATGAATACCGCCAACATAAGGCTGAGGAGCAACAAGGGAATGAAGGTTCCCACCGTGAACACCAAAGTGGCACGAAGGCTGTTGAAAAAGGAGAGCTCGCTGGCGGCACGTGAGGGATCGAACAGCCGGATATAGTTGCCGAGTCCCAGAAATTTCGGAGGCGCCTTGCTCAATGCCCGTTTATCGAAAAAACTGGTATAAAAGGCATTGATGATAGGATAGAAACTGAACAGAGAGAAGAAAAGCAGGGAAGGGACGGTAAACAACAGCCCCCAACGAGCCTGTTTTCTCTCGATTCCCCGATACGGTTTTTTACCCATGAAGCGCTCCTCGAAGAAAAATGGGTCGGCCCTGCCACCCGGCAAGGCCGACTGATGTACAATTACTGCTCGTCGATGATTTCCTGAACGGCGGAACGGAGGGTGGCCAAAGCCTTCTCCGGACTCACTCCACTGAGCATGACCGACTCCACTGCATAGCGGATCTGGGTCTGGATTTCTGCAGAGTTTTCTCCGTAGTAGATCATGTGGGCACGAGCCATGTCGTTGATGAACACCTGGCTGTACGGCATGTTCTTCAGGGTATCCGAGGCGAAGAGCGCCTTGGTCGGCTGAATGATGTTGCCGCCGCGGGTCAGATAATCCTCACCATGGCTGAGGAGGAATCCGGCAAGTTTCCAAGCGGCTTTCTGTACGGCAGGATCACTGTCGGCATTGACCATGAAGAAGTGACCGTAATAACAGGCTGCCACATTACGTACCGCATTCTTGAAGGTCGGATACGGGATTACCATCCACTCTCCACTCTTGAAGAAGGCTGGGTTATCCTTTTCGATACGGCCTTCCTGATAGAGCCCGGTATGTGCCATGGCGATGTCGTTGTTGTCCTGGTTGAACAAGTTGCGGGCATTCTTGTAGGTAGGAGAACCAAGGTTGCGGCCCGACGGTCCCCACTGCTGCATGAAAGTCAGGGCCTTGATCCATGCATCGTCGCCGATGATGGCTTTCTTGCCGTCGGCACTGAGCAGATCTCCACCAAGTTGCTCTACCATCGGCACGAAGAAGGTCAGGTAATACGGATACCGGAAATCGAAGCCACGGCGGATGAGAATGTCGCCGTCACGGATGACCAGCTTCTCAGAGATGTCGGCCATCTCTTCCCAAGTCTTGGGATAATCCTTCTCAGGATCGAGGCCAGCGGAGCGGAACACTTTCTTGTTCAAATAGATTGCCCAGTTGGTCAGTTCGAGCGGAAGTCCATACACTTCGCCATCGACGGTTACCGTATCAAGCACCCCGTCGACATACTTGTTGAGCAGGTCTTCCTTGCTAGCATACCCGGCAGCTTTGTAGTCCACCGGAGCCACACGGGCATTGGTGATGTAGGCATACTGGTTCTCAATCGGCAGATTGAACATATCCGGGCCTTGGTTGGCTGCAAAGGCAGTCTGCACCAGCTCGATCTGTTTGGCTGAGCTTTGTGTGGTGCGAACGACGGTGATGTTCGGATTCTGCTCCATGAACTGGGCGATCAACTCGTTCTCCAGTTGCGTTCTGGCTGGATCCTCATGGGTCCAATACTGCACCGTAACGGGTTTTGTCTCATCCACTGCAGCTTCCTTGGTGCCTTGGGCAACCAGGGAAAGAGGCAGGAGAAGGGCAATCAGCAACACGAAAACCAATGATTTTTTCATATGGCGACCTCCTAAAGTCTTCTATACTTTCAGTGTAAAAGGCTTTGGGAAATGCACAAGACAAAGCTTTTGTGGTTATGGGAGTAATTTTGCGAGGCAACCGCAAGAGTGTGCAAACAACCACAACCTTGTATACAAGTATCAGCGGGAATCCTTTTGGATCGAACCAAGATAGGAAGCCAACTTCTCCATGGTTTCGCTGGAAATGTCGTGTTCTATCAAACAGGCGTCCTTCTCGGCGACCACCGCGTCGACTCCCAGTACCTCAATCAGGAAACTGGTCAAGGTCTTGTGACGGAAATATACTTGGGAAGCCTTGAGCCTGCCCTTCTCCGTCAGATGGATATCCCCATAGGTTTCCTGGTGTATATATCCATCATTGGCAAGTACCTTCATGGCACGATTCACACTCGGCTTGGAGACACCCAGACGGGCGGCCACATCGGTCGTCCGTACCTTCTGGTTTGCTTCATTGAGAGCCAATACGGCCTCCAGATAATCTTCCCCTGATTTCTGCATGGCTCTGATGGTAGCATGCATCTATACCTTTGTCACGGAGGAAGATTGGAAAACCTTGACATAAATGTTTGTTTAAGCTAACTTATAGATAAGGATGAACACAATGCAAATGACGATGGATGAATTGAGTATCGGGCAGAGAGGAGCTGTGAAAGCGATTCATGCGCCGAAGCAGCTCAAACGAAGGCTGATGGATATGGGCTTCACCAAAGGGGTTGGCGTCGAGATTATCAAGCTTGCACCGATGGGAGACCCTATGGAAGTATCCATCCGTGGCTACCATCTTTGTCTCAGAAAAGCTGAGGCTAAATCCATAGAATTAAGATAGTCTATGCAAACAATTGCACTCATTGGGAATCCCAACTGCGGGAAGACCACGCTGTTCAATATGCTTACCGGAACCACCGCCTATGTTGGCAACTGGCCGGGGGTGACCGTAGAGAAGAAGGAAGGCATGGTGGGAGGCAACCGCATCCTCGACCTTCCGGGCATCTATTCGCTCTCCCCCTACTCCCCTGAGGAGAAGCTTTCACGCAGGTACCTGCTGGATCAACAACCGGATCTGATCATCGACGTGATCGATGCGACCAACCTGGAACGAAGCCTGTATCTGACCACCCAGCTTGCCGAGTTGGGAAGACCGATGCTGCTCGCTTTGAATATGGAGGATTTGCTCCAAAAGGAAGGGATCAGCATCGATGCAAAGCGTCTGGGTCAGCTCACCGGATGTCCGGTTGTGCAGCTTTCTGCCAGCAAAGGGACAGGCATCGATACGTTGCTGACGGAGATCGAGCATGCATTGGCCGAACCAAAGGCTCCCTTGTGCCCTTTGTTCTCCAATTTCATCGAACGCTACATTTCCCATATCATCGCTGACGATTATCTCCATCTCATCCCCTCAGGCAGGCAGATGCGCTGGGCTGCGATCAAACTGCTGGAGGGTGACGACCTGTTCATCTCTTCCATGCCCCCCGCCCCCCAGACATTCCAGAACTACCTCGACCTTTCCCGCAAGGAACTGATGGTGCATTTCGACGATGATGTCGAGGCCATCATCATAGACCAACGCTATAAGATCGCCGAACATATTGCGAAAGACTGCCAGATACGTGAGATGACCGCCAAACAATTCAACTTCGATACGCTTGCCACCGGCAAATACACAGCGCTTCCTTTGTTTGCCCTGATCATGGGGGCGGTCTTCTATCTTTCGATCGGATTGGTCGGAGGATTTACGACCGGTATCCTGGAATCATTGTTCGCGTTTCTCGCAGACCAGGTGCATGTGCTCTCCGACCAAGCGGGGGTGCACCCCCTGCTCTCAGGAATCCTTGCCGATGGGATCATTGCAGGGGTCGGTGCAGTGCTTACTTTCGTACCGCAACTTTTCGTTCTCTTCTTCTTGCTTTCCATCCTGGAGGATTGCGGATATATGGCCCGTATTGCCTTCATCATGGATCGGTTGATGCGTTCGATGGGACTTTCGGGGAAATCGATCATCCCGCTGGTCATCGGAACAGGCTGTTCGGTTCCGGCCATCATGAGCAGTCGGACGATTGAACACCAGAAACAACGGGAACTTACGGTCATCGTCACCCCGTTCATACCCTGTGGGGCAAAGATGCCGGTTTTCGCCTTGATGCTCACCTATTTCTTTCCCGGCCGGTGGTATATCGCTCCTTTGATCTACCTTCTGGGAATTCTTGCAGTCATCGTCACCGGCCTCTTGGCCCGTGCGCTGGATCGCCACAAGGAAACCAACGCCTTCATCCTGGAACTGCCAAGGTACCAGAAGCCGGGCGGACGCAACGTATGGTTGCAGACCAAGGAACGCATCATGGGGTTCATCCAGAAAGCAGGAACGATCATCCTGCTCTCCTCAGTGGTCATCTATTTACTTTCTTCCTACTCCTTCAAATTGCAGATGGTGGGAGCGGACAAAAGCATGCTTGCAAGCCTGGGACGGGTGATATCGGTTCTCTTCGTCCCTCTTGGTTTCGGGTTCTGGCAGGCCAGCGTCGCCTTGCTTACCGGTATCGCCGCCAAGGAATCGATCGTCAGCACCCTGAGCGTCACCGTCGGGACTGCTGCTCTCTCCGATTTCTTCACACCTGCCTCGGCACTCTCTTATATGACGTTCATCCTTCTCTCTTCCCCCTGCATCGCCGCTATCAGTGCGATGTTCAAGGAATTGGGAAGCAAACGCAAGCTCCTCTTTGCCATTCTCTGGCAAACAGGATTCGCCTATCTCATGGCGATGGCAGTACGTTTCATCGCCATGATTCTTTCGTGAGGTACCTATGCTTACTACCATACTAGCCAATGTTTTTGTGGCATGCTTGATCCTCGCCCTCCTCATCTTGTCGATCAGGGTCTTGGTAAAACAAGGCAAGCAAGGCAGTTGCGCTTCCTGTTCAACCAAGAAGGGAAGCGGATGTGCAGGATGCCAATTCGCAAATCAGTGCCATTCCTAATATTCATCATATGAATAATTATGCAGTAAGACTGGATATTTTCCTGCATAACAGGTACACTCACACACAAACCCCTCCCGGGGTATTTGTGAATGAGGAGATATACCAATGAAACGATGCACTGTTCTTCTTTCGGCGTTGCTGCTGGTCGCTTCGGCACTGTTCGCCCAAGGCACCAAGGAGCAAGCCTCTGGTGTAGACAATTCCCTGCAGAAAATCCTGGACAAGGGTCAGCTGGTCATGGGTCTTGATGATACGTTCCCCCCGATGGGGTTCAGGGATGAGAAAGGGGAGATCGTAGGCTTCGACGTAGATCTTGCCAAGGAAGTCGCCAAGCGCATGGGAGTGAAGCTGAAGCTGCAACCGATCGACTGGAATGCGAAAGAGCAGGAACTGAACACCGGAAACATCGACTGTATCTGGAACGGGTTCACCATTACCGAGGAACGCAAGCAGGCGATGACCTTCACCCCTGCATACCTGCGCAATGCCCAGGTGGTCGTCGTCCGTCAGGACAGCGCCTTCACCGATCTTGCATCCCTTGCCGGAAAGACGGTGGGATACCAAGCGGGATCTTCCGCCCTCAGCGCCATTGAAGCCACTCCCTCCTTCCAGAAATCCGTCAAGGAATTTGTTGAATTCAAGGAAAACCTCACCGGCCTGATGGATCTGGAGATCGGAGGCATTGATGCATTGGTCGTCGACCTGATGGTGGCGAACGACAACATCAACCGCAGCGGCAAGGCATTCAGGATCCTCAGCGAGGAACTGGCACCCGAGGATTACGGCATTGGATTCCGCAAAGGCGACCAAAAGCTTGCCGATGCAGTCTGGCAACAGCTGCTTGCCATGAAAGCGGACGGGACCTTGGCACAAATTTCCACCAAGTGGTTCGCAGCCGATATTACCGTTGTCGGAAAGTAACGAAAACGGTATGATGACGGGGAGCTTGCCTCCCCGTTTCTTTTTTTTTGACGAAACGCACACAATCCTCTCTCAAGGAGATATGCATGGGAAACTTATTGCTGCAGATGGCAGTCGGTTCTCTGACCAGCCTCAAGATATTCGCCCTGACATTGCTGTTCGCTCTCCCACTCGGCATGCTTGTCGCCAAGGGCAGAATGGCAAAGAATCCAGTCATCTCCAATCTGGTCAACGGCTATATCATGATCATGCGCGGGACCCCTTTGATCCTTCAGCTCCTCTTCGTCTATTTCGCCCCGTATTACATCTTCGGCTCTTCCTATGACCGTTTTACAGCGGTTATCGTCGGGTTCGTCATCAACTATGCCGCCTATTTTGCTGAAATCTATCGAGGGGGAATCCAGTCGATTCCCGTCGGTCAGTATGAGGCCAGTCTGGTGCTGGGATTCTCGAAAGCCCACACCTTCACCCATGTCATCGCTCCACAGGTGGTCAAACGCATCATTCCGGCCATGGGAAACGAGGTCATCACGCTGGTGAAGGATACAGCACTGGCACAAACCATCGGGGTCGCCGAACTGTTCCGCGTCGCCCAGAATGCTTCCGCCCGGGAATTTTCCACCATGCCGATCTTCATCGCCGGTGTGTTCTACTTCATTATGAATGCGGTGGTCTCCCGTTCGTTCGACCTGCTTGAAAAGAAGCTGAACTACTACCACTAGGAGAGCTGCCATGGAAATGATTCGTGTAGAAAACCTGACCAAAGCCTTCGACGGCCTTGGGGTGCTCAAGGGGATTTCCTTCACCCTGAACAAAGGGGAGGTGCTTTCGATCATCGGACCTTCGGGCAGCGGGAAAAGCACGCTCCTCAGATGCTTGACCCAACTCGAACCGATCGACGGCGGCAGCATCGTGGTCTGTGACCAGAACATGGTCGATACCGATGAACACGGGACGGTCTTGTATGCCGACAAGCAGACGCTGCGCTCTGTTCGCTTGAATCTTGGTTTGGTCTTTCAGAACTTCAATCTGTTTCCCCATATGAACGTGTTGCGCAACATCACCGAAGCCCCGATGCATGTGCTGAACAAAAACAAGGAGGAAGCCCAGGCGATCGCCCGCTCCCTGCTTGCCAAAATGGGATTGGAAGAAAAAGAAAAAGCCTACCCTTCCCAGCTCTCCGGCGGGCAGCAGCAACGGGTCTCCATTGCACGCGCCTTGGCATTGAATCCGGCGGTACTCTGCTTCGATGAACCGACCAGCGCTCTCGACCCCGAATTGACCGGGGAGATCTTGAAAGTCATCAAGGATCTGGCAAAGGAGAAGATGACCATGGTCGTCGTCACCCACGAGATGGCCTTCGCCCGCGATATCTCCGACCGTGTCATTTTCATGGATGACGGGGTCATCGTCGAGGAGGGCACACCGGAGCAGGTGTTCAACAATCCACAGAATCCTCGAACCCAGCGATTCCTCAACAGGTACGAACAGGACTGACTAGTACAGAAGCAGGTCTCCGGCGGTTGCATCGGTGTAGCTGCCTTCCCGATACGCCACGTTTCCGTTGACCATGACAAGGTCCAGCCCCTTGGCCTTAGCATCAGGAACTTGGTCTGAACTGCAATCTTGCAGGGTCTTGGGATCGAAGACCACGATATCAGCTTTGCAGCCGGGTTTGATGGTCCCCCTGTCCGGTATGTTCAAGCGTAAGGCACAGGCTCCGGTCATTTTGGCGATCAGCTGCTCCAAGGGTAGCACATGTTGTTGTTTCCAATACCGATCAAGGAGATGAATGGCCGCCTGATAGGATCGAGGATGGGTTTTCCTGCCGGCATAGAGGGCGTCGGTCCCGAAACACATCAAGGGATGGGAGAGAATCCGCTTGATCGATTCCTGGCTCTGGGTGACATCGGTCATGAGCGCTGAGCCCTTTTCCTCCTTCAGCAGATCGAAGAATGCATCATACGGCCCCTGCCCCCGCTCGCTTGCCACTTCTGCAATACTCATGCCTTCATAGCGTGGATTCGTCTCCAAGGTAAGAACCTTGATGGCGTCCCAGCCGCACAATACTGCGATGCTGTCCCATCCACGGGCTTCCTCCATATGTTGCTTGATCCGTTGCCGCTCCTTCTCGCTACTGAGCATCTGTTGAAGATCCGAGCGGGAGAGACGAAGATACGGCGGTGGCAGCAGACTGAACAAACTGGTGGAGCCATACGCATAGGGATATTGGTCGAAATGGACATCAAGCCCCTCCAACCGGGCTTCTTCAATCATCGAGAGCATTTGGCCGACCAACTGCTGGTTCTCCCTCCCGATCGCCTTCAGGTGGCTGATCTGCAGCCGTACTCCCGTCTCTCGGGCAAGCTCCAACACCTCTTGCAGACTGGTCAGCACCCCGTCCCCCTCACAGCGGATATGCACGGTGAACAACCGGTCATTGCGCTGAAGCAACGCAAGCAAAGAGAGCAGTTCCTTGCGGTCGGCAAACAGGCAGGGTGCATAATACAAACCGGTGGACATGCCCAGGCAGCCGCTCTCCAAGCTGACTTGGAGAAGCGAGCACATCGTTTGTACTTCCTCCAAGGTGGCTATCCGGTTTGGACTCCCTTCCATGGCAAAACTGCGTAAGGTTGCATGTGCCTGCAGGAACGCCATATTGGTGCCGCTTCCCTGCTGCTTCCAGGTTGCACAATAGGAAGAAAAATCATTCCAACCGATGGCTTCATAGGGCCCCAGGACATCAGTACACAATTCCTTGAGGAATGCACTGTCCTTCTCAGCCGGAAACACCCCGATGCCGCAGTTTCCTGTAACCTCGGTGGTGATTCCCTGCCCGATCTTCGGTCGCATCGATGGATTGCGCAACACTTCCAATTCACTGTGCCCATGCATATCGATGAACCCCGGACACAGGACCTTTCCCGTGCAGTCATAATCAACGGGAAAGCGGGAAGTTTCGGGAGGAAGGATGGCCGTGATCTGGTCATTCTCTATCTGTATATCTGCTGTAAACGGTGCACCACCGGTGCCGTCCACGACTGTGGCATTGGAAAACACAAACACGAAATCACTCCTCGCTGGTCAACAACGTGCATTCAAAGAGCAATTGCTGCTCCAGCATACGCAGGGCGTTCTGGTAATTTCCCCGGCTTCGGGTAAGAATCATGGCAGCTTTGAATTCATCGATATGCTCAATATCAACAAACGCAGGAGGATATCCGTTCGCCAGTAATTCCTGGGCCAAAGCAAGGGCGGCAAGCAACCCATCATACCGTCCATACGGCTTGATTCGCAAGAGTTCCCCATAGAGAAACAGCGAACGGACCACAGGGTGTAAAAGCATCCAATCGCGTTCATATTGGATAAAGAGTGTCTGCATCTGCTTGTCAATGGTGTAGTCGGCGTGTGCTTCCGTCCGGTAAGGATACTCACCTTGGTCATCCAAGCCTTGCGTAAGGAGCTGGTACAGCTCCTTGAGCCGTTGCTCACTCATCGGCGGACGGTTCTTGGGCGGCACCGGACCCAGCCCATATTGGGAGAGCAATCGATTGAGCAACGTGCGTAGGTTCAATGCCAGTACCTGTACCTCAAACTGCAATTCAGGGACAAAACACTGGTTGAACAGTACGGCAAGCTGTTGTGCTGTGATCATCAAGTCTTCGCCGGCAAACACCGAGAGAATGAATCGGATGACTTGATGGCGGTAGGAATGCAGGAACAAGACGGCGTTGGAATACGACTCCAAAGCCTGTTTTCCCTCCTCAAGACGGGAAAAATCCATTCCCCCGATTCTCAGGTCATGATTCTTGATATGCCTGAGCTGTCTTCCATCACTGGGTTTGGGTGCATCCGAAGGGATATTCCACGCCCAGGAGGAACGAAGTACCCCGTCGACCCTTCCTTCTTCACAAAGAATGCGTACCCGACGCTCGGATATTCCCCATTTCCTTGCAGCTTCCTTGGCACTGATATACATTGTCCACCTCGCACACACTGTTCCTATATTGGTGTAATACCATGAATGCTTCGCCTCTGCAAGGCTCCTTGATTCTGGGAGGGCTTTACCAAACCTGACGGAATGGGGATAATTGATTGGAAAGGGAGACCTTTCCGATCATCATTGGGAGGGTACTCCATGGATCAATACGATGTCATCATTGTAGGAAGCGGGCCGGCTGGCATGGGCACTGCATTCACGCTTCTCAAACACCGACCGGACTTGAACATTCTCATGCTCGACCGGGAGAAAGTCTCTACCGGCGGGATGCGCAATGACTGCAAGATGAACTTCACCTACCCGATCGGGTTTCCGGTTGAGTACTGGACGGAAGAAGCGGCTCAGTACTATCTGAAGGAAGTCATTGATTTCCTGGAGCCGTCCTTCATGGAAAAGACAAATATCGACATCTACCAGAAAAGGGCCGAACGACTTGGCTGCACGCTTTTGGAGATCAAGCAGACCCATCTGGGCACCGACGGCGGCTTGGTTTTGATCAAGCAACTGTTGGCGAAACTGGCAGCGCATGGGGTTACCCTCGCGCTCGGGGAGGCAATGGAAAGCGTCAATGCGCAACAACGGTTCATCATCACCGAAAAACGGGAGATCGGCTACAAGAAACTGTTGGTGGCTCCCGGCCGCAAGGGTTTCCATTTCCTCCAGGACCTGATGCGTTCGCTTTCGGTTCCGTTTATCGATAACATCGTCGACATCGGACTCCGGGTGGAGACACGCATCGAACACTACCCCATCGTCCGCGATTACTATGACCCGAAATTCTATTTTCCAGAAAAGGTGAGAACGTTCTGCACCAACAGCGGCAACGCCCATGTGGTGAGGGAGCGGTATGCAACCAACCGAGGGGATCAATGGTACTCGGTCAACGGTCATGCGTTCGCCCCCGACCCGCGCCATGACAACGGATTGGTGAACTTCGCAATCCTGAAGACCGTCAGGTTTACCGCACCCCTGGCCAGCGGACAGGCTTTTGCCGAAAATTTGGGACTCCAGGCAGCGCTTATGGGTGGCGGTCAACCGTTGATGCAACGCGTGGGGGACTTCCGTCTTGGATCGAGAAGCAAAGAAGCAAGCTTCAGTGGTGATTTGTATGATTTCGAACCCACGCTGAAAACCTGCTGCCCCGGGGACATTTCTCTGGCGATGCCTGCAAAAATCCTCCGTGCAATTTGGAAGGCAATGAAAAACCTGGATACCATTGTTCCGGGAGTACTCCATCCATCAACCATCATGTACTATCCTGAGATCAAGCTGTACGCCAACAAGCCGGCGTACCTGGATGAACATTTCCGGGTAACCGAAGACATTTGGTTTGCAGGAGACGGAGCCGGCACAAGCCGCGGTATCACCGGGGCCTGGGCCAGCGGAATCAGATCCGCAGAAGGAATGCTGGAAACCTTATAAGGTATGGTTGAACCGTGCGTTCAACCAGTGTGAAGCAAGATCCACCCATTGGCGGCAGAGCGGATGGGGAGTCCCCACCTCTTCGGTGCATAGAGAAAGACCATGGTCCCCGCTCTCAAACAGATGAAGCTCAAAGGGGACGCCGATCTTTCTGAGCGATGCAGCCAACAACAGGCTGTTCTCTACCGGGACGGTGGCATCCGTGACGGTGTGCCAGATGAACATCGGGCTGGTCGAAGGTTTGACTTGGTTCTCCAAGCTGAAGAGACTACGCAGCTGCGTATCACCCCCGCTGACCCAATCCAGACTTTCTGTATGGGAAAATGCACCGGAGGTGATGACCGGGTAGCACAAGATAGCTGCATCCGGCCGGTTGTTCTCGTCAACAATGGTCAGCCGCTGCTTGAGAAGCGGATGATCATGCAACAAGGCGAGGGAAGCCGCCAGATGCCCCCCTGCACTGAAGCCGATAATGGCGATGCGCGTAGGGTCGCACATCCAAGTCAGTGCATGCTCACGTATCTTGATCAAGGCATCACTGGCTTCCAACAGTGGGTTGAGTTCCTTCGCCTGCTCCTGTACCGAATAATCGAGGATGAATACGTTGTAACTCATGTTCAGAAAGTGCAAAGCCACTGGGTCACGTTCACGTTCCGAGAGCAATCGATAGGCACCTCCCGGACAGATGACCACCGTCGGTCTGATATTGCGAATTCCCCCGTCATTGGTAATGTCCTGCAGATACCCGGTCAAGGGGACCTGATTCGGTCCCACTGCAATTTGTATGATTCTCATGAATGCATGGTATCATACAACCAGTGTTTTGTGGGATCTGGTGCAATGAATCGTGTATGTTCACCCACTACTCGATGGAAAAGGCCGGGATTGCCATGACCGGGATGATACTGGTAGTATCGAAGAGCATGCACGGATGCGATGTGCCTAATCTCCGTCCCTCGGAGCCTTTATCCCATCGCAGGCCGCCTTGCATAGCATGTATGCAAAGAGGGATGAGATGGAACGAGTCATTTTGGATGTGGACACCGGTCTCGATGATGCAGTCGCCCTGTTTCTTGCTGCCGGACTGGAAGAAATTCAGGTGGAAGCGGTCATTGCCACCAATGGAAACGTCGCCCTGAGCAAGACGGTGGAAAACACCCTGAACATCATGGAAACTGCAGGCTGCAGTTGCCCTGTCTACAAAGGATCTGACAAACCGTTGGTGCGAAAGCATGTGATTGCAGGGGAATTCCATGGGGAATCGGGTCTCGACGGCCCGGTATTCGGAAAACGGAAACTCCAGCATCTCCAAGAAGGGGACGGTATCACCGAGATGATACGGTTGCTTTACGAGAATCCGAAGGAGATCAGCATCGTCAGCGTAGGACCGTTGACCGACCTTGCCATCGCTTTGGAGCGGGAACCGAATCTTCCGACGCTGGTCAAGCAGATCATCATCATGGGAGGATCGTTCAGCGAGGGCAATGTGACGAAGGAAGCGGAATTCAACACATTCGCCGACCCTGAAGCTGCACGCATCGTGTTTTCCTGCAAAGCCAAGCTGGTACTCTTTCCCTTGGATTGCACCCGACAGGTGACGCTCTCACCTGAGCGGCTGTCTCTCTATCATGCCAAACCGGGCCGAAGTACCGAGGTATTTGCAGCATGCATGGACACCTACATGGCGAATTACGAAAAACATGCCATCGGTTGGCCCCAAATCCATGACCCGTTGTGCGTTGCCTACTTGGTCGACCCCTCCAAGGTAAAAACCATCCTCCGGAAGGTGAACGTGGACATTACAGGCGGACCTTCCTACGGCAAGACGACCCAACTGCCTGCCGGTGAGGATGACGGAGTATGGATAGCCACGACACTCGACATCCCTTGGTTCTGGTCCCTCATCGATCGTGCACTGGCTGCCCTGCCCTGATCAGTGGTAGACGACCAAGTCTTCTTGCGATTGTCGGATCTTCGGACGTTCCGCCTCACCGGGATACCCGAATGTTGCGAGCAGGGAAACCTGCCAGGATGAGTCGTCGATGCCGAGGACCTCAAGAACTTTTGCTTCGTCAAAACCCTCGATTGCACAACTTTGGATTCCCAGCGAAGCTGCTCCAGTCATCATATTGGCGATGGCCAGATATCCTTGGCTGCATAACCAGCAATCCAAACGCCCTTCCTGTTTGAGAAAGGCATGATAGGGACGATAATCCTCGATGAACTGATCCAGAGGATCAGGGAATCTGCTGGAGCGCTGTCGGACCAGATTCCCGTCGGGATCGGCATAGGCTGCCGTACGAACCAAAACGGCCACCGTCATTGCACTGGTACCCACCCCTTCCTGATCAAAACAGGCTTTCTGCAAACGCGCTTTCAACGCTGCAGTGGTCACCACATGGAATGACCAAAGCTCCAGACCGAAGGAAGTGGGGGTAAGCCGTCCGAATTCAAGGATTTGACGGATCTGCTCATCATCGAGCAGGCGTTTGACATCATACACTTTACACGCAAACCGGCGGCGCATGGCGTCGATGCATTCCATATCAGACCTCAACGGCGACAGCGAGTGCCAGCTCGATCATTGGATATAAGCCCAGCATCCGCATTTCAGAACCAAACCCTTCCCCGCTGACACAACTGTCGGTCATGGTCAGGATCGAAAGCGCCTTTCTGCCGGTCCATGCGGAGGTGCTGTACAGCGCATAGGTTTCCATATCCTGGGCCAATGCGCCCATTCTCGCCCATGCTTTCCAGCTATCCGGGCCCAAGGCGTTGTACGAGGAGAACAGGTCGCTGGAAAACACCATCCCCGCATGGGTGGTGATTCCCCTCTTCCGGCTTATTTCCACCGCCTTGAACAGGAGATTGCTGTCTGCACAAGGACTGAGCGTTCCGTACAGATTGTATTGGTGAGCCCAGGCGGAATCGGTGCTGGCGGTCATAGCCAAAACCAGATCACCCACTGCAATTTGAGGTTGCAGGCCTCCGCACGTTCCGATTCGGATGATTGCCTGTACATCATATTCGGTGAACAACTCATAACTGTAGATTCCGATCGAAGCCCCTCCCATGCCGGTGGCCAACACGGAAACCGGTTTGCCCTGGAAGGTTCCGGTATAGCCGAGAATGTTCCGCACATCGGTAACCAAGCGGGCATCGGTAAGGAAATGTTCGGCAACCAGTTTGGCTCGGATTGGATCGCCTGGAGCAAGCACTACAGGGGCGATCTCCCCCTTGGCTGCCCGATTATGGGGCGTCATCAGCTCGCCCCCTTCTCATACGGTTTTCCGGCTGCACTCGGTGCATAGTTCTTACCGCTGAACAACACCAATGCAGCCAAGGTGACCACATAGGGCAGGATGTTGAATACTTCAGTGGGAAGCACCCGAAGAGCGGGAATATTGTTGGCGATGATGGCGAAAGCCTGGGCAGTACCGAACAGGAAGGCAGCCCCGGTCACCCCCAGCGGCCTCCAGCGGCCGAAGGAAACGGCGGCAAGGGCGATGAATCCCCGGCCGTTTATGGTATTGGAAGTGTATTGGATGGTCTGGGTCAGGACGACGCATCCTCCGGCAAGGCCTGCAAGCACCCCGCTGGCAATAACGGCGAAATACCGTATCTTCTTCACACTGATACCTACACTCTCGGCAGCTCCGGGATGTTCCCCGCACGCCCGAAGATGCATGCCGAAGGGAAGCTTGTAGAGAATGAACCAAGAGAGGATCACCACGGCGATAGCGATATAGGCGGTAGGATAGATGCCCAGTGCATCAGTCTGCATGCCCATCCGAAACTCCTTGGTTCGGTCGGCGCTGAATAGAATCTGGCTGGCGAAAATGGTCACCCCGTTGGCCAACAGGTTGATGCCGGTTCCACTGATGGTTTGGTCGGCATTGAGGTTGATCGAAGCCACCGCGTGGACCAAGGAGAACAAACCGCCTGCCACAAACCCCATCAACAATGCCAAGAAGAGGGAAAGGGTGTGGTTCACCCCCGCACCTTCCATCAGCACATGCGCGGCGGCCGCCGTGCAGGCTCCGATTGCCATCAATCCTTCCAAGGCGATGTTGACCACACCGGCCTTTTCACAGATCATTCCTCCGATTGCCGTGATCAGAATCGGGGAAACTATCATCAAGACTGAAGGAAGCATTCCAAAAATCATACTCATTTGACCCCTACCTCCTTCTGCAATTGCTTCTTATCCAAGTACTCCTGATACAGCTTGAGCGCCGAGCGCAGCGCAATGAATATGACGATCAAACCTTGGATGATGAAGGTGATTTCCTTGGGAATCTGTTTGCCTTGCATCAAAGCCTGGGCATTCTTGAGCATGCCGAAGAGGAATCCTGCCAAGGTTGTCCCCAAAGCGGTGCTGTTGCCCACCAAGGCAACAGCGATGCCGTCAAAACCGTAGTTGTCCATACCAGCGAGTACACGCCCGTATTTGAAAGAACCCAAGGCCACGATGCCCCCGCCCAAACCTGCGAATGCACCGCTGATCGCCATGGAAATCGCAATTGATTTGACCACCGGTATTCCACTTGCCCGTGCAGCTTCCTTGTTGAATCCGGTTGCCCGCATGCCGTAGCCGAGACTGGTCTTTTCCATAATGAACCAATAAACCACCACAGCGATGATCATCATGAAGATACCGTTGTTCAACAACGAGTAATTGGTGATCTTCTGAAAGAAACTGTTCTCTATCAAGGCGGTTGCAGGATAGTTGGCCGTCTTGTAGGTTGTCGCCCCGGGCAGTTGGAGACAGATGATGCGTGAAAGGTATAAAGCCACATAGTTGAGCATGATCGTGGACACAACCTCGCTCACTTCATATTTGGCTTTCAGGATTCCGACAATTCCGCCCCACAATGATCCGATTACCACAGCCCCAATAATGGCGAGCATCCAGTGCATGACAGGAATCTGGGGCCCAAGCAATGCAATGCTCTGGGCGATGGTGAGTCCCATGATATACTGCCCTTCACCTCCAATATTGAACAGACCGACGCGCTTGGCGAATCCCATCGAAAGCCCGCAAAGGATGAAGGGAACCGAATAGTTGATGGTCTCGGCGATGTAGCGGACATTCATCTTTCCATTGTCGATGTTGTATCCACTCAAAGCCTGGAAAAGCGCTTTGTACATGTTCAGGGGGTTTTTCCCCACCAGGGCAACCAGGATCGTACCGACCAGAAAGCCCAAAAGAACTACCAGGACGGAGACGGCCCCATCGGATTGTATCAGTCGTTGACGGGAGAGTTTCATACGGTTTCCTCCATCCTTGATCCGGCCATCATCATCCCGATCTGCCGCTCGGTAACCTCATGTTGCTTATTCACTGCCACAATGCTCCCTTTGCTAATGGTTGCGATTCTGTCGCACAGGTTCATGATCTCATCCAGTTCAAAGGAGACCAGCAGGATCGCCCTCCCTTTCGATCGTTCATCGATGATGCGTTTTCGTATATACTCTATGGCCCCCACGTCCAATCCACGGGTAGGTTGGGCGACGATAAGTACCTTCGGAGAAAGGGAAATTTCCCGGGCGACGATTACCTTCTGCTGATTTCCTCCGGAAAGACTGCCTGCATTGGTCTTCGCCCCTTCAGCACTTCTGATATCGAATTGATCAATCAGCTTTTGGGCTTCCTGGTCCATTGCCGAGAAATCAAGGACACCAAATCGGCCTCGGTACTTGCTCTGGTAGTAATTCTTCAATGCAATATTCTCAGCAATGGAAAATTCCCCCACCACGCCGTATTTCTGCCGATCCTCAGGGATATACCCCATCCCTTCTTCAATCCGTTCACGGATGGAAAGCTGTTCAATAGGTTTCCCATCCAACAGGATGCGCCCTCCGGACAAGGGAAGCAGCCCGGTAATGGCTCCCAACAGTTCACTCTGTCCGTTGCCATCGACACCGGCGACACCGACAATCTCCCCGGCATGCACTTCCAAGGATAGGTCCTTCACCCGAAGCAACCCGGCTGAGTCGGCAACCTGCAGATGCTCAAGGCTCAAGACCACCGCCCCGCTTTTCTGCTCAGGTTTGTCGATCTCGAACTTGACGGCGCGTCCTACCATCATCTCGGCAAGATCCTGTTCGCTGACGTCCTTAACCTCAACCGTCCCTATATAAGTACCCCTTCTCAGAACGGTGCAACGGTCGGCGACTTCCTTGATCTCCTTCAATTTGTGGGTGATCAGAAGGATGGTCTTGCCTTCGGAACGCAATTTCTTCAGAATTTCCATCAACTCGTCGATTTCCTGCGGCGTAAGGACCGCCGTAGGCTCGTCGAAGATGATGATATTGGCATTGCGGTACAAGGTTTTGAGAATCTCGACCCGCTGTTGCTGCCCCACCGTGATGTGTTCAATCAGGGAGTCAGGGTCGACGGCAAGCCCGTATTGCTCACTCAACGAGGCTACCCGCTTACGGGCACTGCCAAGATCAAGCAGTCTGCCCTTGGTGGGCTCCATACCGAGCACGATATTCTCAGTGACCGTATAATTCTGCACCAACTTGAAGTGTTGGTGGACCATCCCGATCCCCAACGATGTGGCGACATTCGGATTTTTGATCTCCACCTGTTTACCATCCAGATGGATGGATCCACTGTCAGCGGTATAGGACCCGAACAGAATGGACATCAACGTTGACTTGCCCGCTCCATTCTCTCCAAGCAGTGCATGGATTTCCTGTTTCTTTACCTGGAGCGTCACCTTGTCATTTGCCACAACACCGGGAAACGTCTTGGTGATCTGTCTCATTTCGATTGCATATTCACTCACCATCAGCTCCTTCCTCAAGGCTCTCTGTATGCCCACCAGCAGACATGATGGACATACAGAGAGCCGGCAGTTTCCTGCCGGCCGAACACACGAAATCAGTCATCAAGTGCGGCAAGTCCAGCGGGAGCTGCACCGGCGGCAAGCGCATCACGGTAGGTCTTGTAGATCTTGATCTTTCCGTTGATGATGTCAGCCTTGGCTGCATCGACCTGCTTCACGACGTTCTTGGAGAGCTCGGGGTTTGCAGTGGAGTAACCGACACCTTCATCGGCCATACCCATCTGTACGACGCCACCCTTGAAGGAACCATCCTGGACAGCCTTGAGGACCATCAAGGAGGAGTTCTCAACACGCTTGAGCATCGAGGTCAACACGGCACTCTTCGTACCGGTGTAGATGCCGTCTGCATACTGGTCGCTGTCAACGCCGATAGCCCAGATGTCCTTGCCCTGCATCCGATATTCCTTGGCTTGGGCGATGGTTCCGTTGCCCGTTCCGCCTGCAGCACTGAAGATGCAGTAGACGCCCATGTCATACCAGTTTTTCGCCTGGGCTTTGGCCAGTTCCGGCTTGCCCCAGTCATTGGCATAGTAGTCGTAGATGGTGGCATTGGGGTACACCGAGCGGATGCCCTGTACGTAGCCCATCTCAAACTTGGTGATGGTTGCACCGGGAACGCCACCGATGAATCCGAACTTCGGATCCTTGATTCCATCTTCCTTGGCCTGGAGAGCGGCAACCATACCGACGAGATAGGATCCCTGCTCTTCAGAATAGATGAATTCCATGACATTCGGCTTGCCCACCCAATCGACGTCAACGATGGTGTACTTCTGATCGGGATACTGCGGAGCGACTTCCCCAAGCGCATCGGCCCAGGTGAAACCGGTGACCATGATCAAGTCATAGCCTTCGTCACTGGCCTGGCGCAGATTCGGGATATACATATCCTGGGTCTGTGCGGTGACCACATCATACAACTTTCCGCGATTTGCGGGGTTTTCCACGGTGTCGCCATAGAACTGGACGATGCCTCTCCACGCTGCTGCGTTAAAGGACTTGTCATCGATGCCTGTGGCATCGGTCAACAAACGAATCGTAGGCCGCCCGTCAGCTGCCTTTGCGGTAGGTTCCTTGCCTCCTTGTGCAAACAATGTTGCACTGAGAACCAGAACAAGTACCAGAATACTGAGTTTTTTCATGGATTACCCTCCTATTTGGTAGGTCCGTACTGAGTAACTGGTATTGTACCATATTATCGGAGGGATGGAATGCAGAGTTTTTATGTTATTTGGTCAATATATGCTGTTCAATGGCCAAAGCAACCCCATCTTCATCGTTCGAAGCAGTTGATGCATTGGCATGTGCCTTCACTTCATCGCTCGCATTGGCCATGGCAACGGCTAGCGAAGCGACGCCGAACATCGGCACGTCGTTCAATCCATCGCCGACCACCATCAAATCTGAAGGTGTTCTTCCCAACAGTGCGAGCAGGACAAGCAAGCTGCTTGCCTTCTGGACTCCTTTGGCGGTTATTTCCATGAAGAAGGGATCGCTGAAGCCGAGGTCTGCTTTCTCGGCGACCATCGGCAGCAGAACGGTCCTCGCTTCAAGCAGCCTCTGCGGTTCTCCGACGATCATGACCTTCGGTTGGGGTGTGGACGTCTGTTCGATGAGGTTGTGCACCCGCCGGATGGGAATGGCATTGTTGTATGCCTCCAGGTGCACATACCGGTCGTCAGGCATTTCAGTAATGACACCCTTGTCGTCATAGCTTAGTGCGGCCAATCCATGTTGCTTGGCATACGAAAAACAAGTATGTATAGTCGGTACATCGACGGTCCGCTCCCACAATACCGACAAGTCCTTGGTGGACACCAACTGGCCTCCGTTATAGGCAAGGATGGTTGCATCATTACCCAAAAGCCCCAATGTACGGGCAACATGCTCGATGCCGAGTACCGGACGCCCACTGGCCAAAACGATATGCACCCCTCTTTTACGGGCCTCATCGATGGCATTCTTCGTGCGCAGGGTAATCTCCTTGGTGCTGGTGGTCAATGTTCCATCGAGATCAAGGGCTAATACATGGTACATGGGCTCTCCTCTCCATAAAAAAATAACCCCTCATTTCTTATTTCGAAACAAGGAGTTACCTCTATTGTTATACTCGGGCAGAGAGGATTTGAACCTCCGACCCCCTGGTCCCGAACCAGGTGCGCTAGCCCCTGCGCTACTACCCGTTTGCTTTACAGCCGTGGTCCAATATACCTATTGACCAAATGAATGTCAAGCAGAGACAAGTTGATTGCCCTCGGCTTTTCTGGTCTCCTGTAAAGAGCTTTGTCCGTTTATTTGTTTCCTGGTTTTCTTCATCAGCAAGCCTCCAGCAATGTGATGTAGCGATCAGTGAGATTGAAAGCCTTCCTAAATGCCTGCAGTGGGGTTGAAC